>NZ_JBEOVN010000053.1:0-39526 GCF_040295565.1 Streptomyces sp. NPDC002785
TGTGCTGGTGGACGTCCACCAGCACATCCGGGCGGCGAGCACCTGGCCTGTGAGACACCTCAGGCCCTTTACTCGTCAAGCTGCGACAGCGAGTTGGATCGGGAAGGCCGGTGTTCGTCGAACGTCCGTTGGCCGCGGACGTCTGCGCCCAGGCAGGTATCCCGACCGACGCAGCCGAGCTGGTGACGCACTACCGACACGAGTTGACCCGCACCGCCGCGGCCGTCGACGCCGGGTATCCGGCTGACACCGACTTGGCACACCCGCGCTGTTCTGCCGGCAGTGAAACACCGGCCCGACCGGGCTCGGAGATCATTACAGTCCAATCTCATGACGACGGTTACAACGCGCACGGTTGAGTACCCGGCCGACGGCCTGACGATGATCGGGCACCTCGCGCTCCCGGCCGGTGTCGACCGCCGGCCCGCGGTCCTGGTCGGGCCCGAGGGGCCAGGGCTGAACGACTTCCAGCGCCGCCGGGCCGACACCCTGGCTGAGCTGGGGTACGTGGCGCTGGCCTTCGACATCAACGGCGGGCGCTGGTTCACCGACCCCGAGGAGATGCTGGCGCGCGTGACCCCCCTGCTCGCCGACCCCGACCGGATGCGGGGCATCGGTCACGCGGCGCTCGACGTGTTGCGCGCCGAACCGCGGACCGACCCCGACCGGATCGCCGCCGTCGGCTACGGCACCGGGGGCGCAATCGTGCTGGAACTCGGGCGCGACGGCGTCGACCTGCGCGCGATCGGGACAGTCAACGCACTGACCACGGGCCGACCGGGCGAGGCGGCGCGCATTCGCTGCCCGGTGTGGGCCGGTGTCGGGTCGGAAGACCCGATCATGCCGCCCGCGCAACGGGACGCGTTCACCGCCGAGATGGAGGCCGCGGGCATCGACTGGCGCCTCGTGGTCTACGGCGGCGCCTTGCACGCCTTCCACCACCCGCCGGTCGACCAGACCGTGCTCCCCGGCGTCGGCTACCACCCACAGCACGCGCAGCGAGCCTGGCGCGACGTCGTCGACCTGCTCGCCGAGTGCCTGCCGGTAAGGGAGTGATCTGGTCGGCAACCGCGATTCCGGGCCGCGAACCAGTCCGATCGACCGCCACCGGCTCCGGTTTGTGGGACATCACCGCAGCTCAGAGGAACTGTGACGAGGTGCTCTGCGAGGGCGTTCCCACTCGGTGGCGGTGCAGGTGACCCTCGGCTGCGATGCCCCGCTCAGCCGACCCGCTGGGCCGAGCGGCTGCGTGAAGTCTGCAGGCTCGCACGACCAACACCAACGAGTGATCGCTGTGCCGGTGCCGGCGTCTTGCTGTGGCGGGCGCCGCACAGTCTGCTGCACCGAAGGGCGTAATGCGCTGGATACCCTCCCGGCATGAAGATCATAATGGTGGGCCTTGCGGCTGGGGTGGGATACGGGGCGGCAACCTCGCTCGTCAACGCGCTTTCGTCGCCGTATATGGAGCTGGGTACGCCGCTCACGGGCACTGTCTGGGCCAAGGCTGCCAAGGTGCTCAGCCTGCTGATGGACGCAGGCTGGTCATGGGCAGCGCTGGCGGTGGCGGTGGGCTGGTTCGCCGGGAGACAGGTCCGAGGCGCGCTGGTCGGGGCCCTGGCGCTGTTCGCGGCCACGGGGGCGTACTACGTGACGGACGCCTTTGTCTCGGGGGCCGAAACGGATATGGCCCGGTGGTGGGTGGTGGGTCTGGCGCTCGGGCTGATCCTGGGTGCTGTGGGTGCAGCCATCAGGCAGCCTGGATTGATCGGCCTGCTTGCGGCGTTGACGGTTCCGGTGGGTGCTGCCGTGCAGATGGTCGTGCTGCCGCCCCGACCGCACCTCACCTTGACCCCGGCAATCATTCTCGCCGAGGTCATCGTCTGGACGGCCGCTGTGCTCGCTGCCGGATGGGCTGTCCACCGTTTCTGGGCCGCCAGGCGTGCAGCCGTGGCCGGATAACGGAACCACCAGGGATACCCCGTTCCGGTCAAGCGCGACCCGCCTTGTCTGCGGCGACCGCGGCAGGACGGGTGCGGGGCCGACCGACCGGGCCGGTATTTTCCCGAAGATGCATGGGCGAGTTCATACGGCCCATGCTGAACAGGCCGTCCCCACACCCCGTATCCATACTGAAGATCCAGGCCCCCCACACAGATTGCAGAGCACACAAATGAGCGCCACTGCGCAGATCGGCGTCACAGGACTGGCGGTCATGGGCCGCAATCTCGCTCGTAACTTCGCCCGCAACGGCTTCACGGTCGCCGCGCACAACCGCACGACCGCGAAGACGGACGCCCTGGTCAAGGAGTTCGGCGACGAGGGGTCCTTCGTTGCCGCGCACACGCCGGAGGAGTTCGTTGCGGCGCTGGAACGTCCGCGCCGGCTGGTCATCATGGTGAAGGCGGGTGATCCGACGGACGCCGTGATCCAGGAGTTCGCCCCGCTCCTCGAAGAGGGCGACGTCATCATCGACGGCGGCAACGCACACTTCGAGGACACCCGCCGCCGCGAGAAGGAACTGCGCGAGCGTGGCATTCATTTCGTGGGCATCGGCATCTCGGGCGGCGAGGAGGGTGCGCTGAACGGGCCGAGCATCATGCCGGGCGGCTCGTCCCAGTCCTACGAATCGCTGGGGCCGCTGCTGGAGAAGATCGCCGCCAAGGCGAAGGACGGCACCCCGTGCACCACCCACATCGGCCCCGACGGCGCCGGGCACTTCGTGAAGATGGTGCACAACGGCATCGAGTACGCGGACATGCAGCTGATCGCGGAGGCGTACGACCTGCTGCGCAACGTGGCGGGCTACTCCCCCGTGAAGATCGCCGAGACATTCCGCAGCTGGAACACCGGCCGCCTGGACTCGTATCTGATCGAGATCACGGCGGAGGTGCTCGCCCACACCGACGCGGCCACCTCAATGCCCTTCGTCGACATCGTGCAGGACCGGGCGGAGCAGAAGGGCACAGGCCGCTGGACGGTGCAGATCGCGCTGGATCTGGGGGTGCCCGTCTCCGGTATCGCGGAGGCCGTCTTCGCCCGCTCGCTGTCCGGCCACGCGGATCTGCGCGAGGCGGCACAGGGCCTGGCGGGCCCGTCGCCCACGGCACTCGGCGAGACGGAGGCGGCGGCCTTCGCCGACCGGGTGGAGCAGGCGCTGTACGCGTCCAAGATCGTCTCGTACACGCAGGGGTTCCACCAGATCCGGGCGGGCAGCGAGGCGTACGACTGGAACATCGACCTCGGCGCGGTGGCGGCGATCTGGCGAGCCGGGTGCATCATCAGGGCCGCGTTCCTGGACCGGATCCGGGCGGCCTACGAGACCCGCCCCGACCTGCTGAGCCTGCTCTCGGACGAGCAGTTCGCCGAGGAGATCGGTGCGGCGCAGGACGACTGGCGCACGGTGGTCGCCGAGGCGGTACGGCAGGGGGTGCCGACGCCCGGGTTCGCAGCCGCGCTCTCGTACTACGACGGACTGCGCGCCGACCGGCTGCCCGCGGCGCTCACCCAGGGGCAGCGTGACTTCTTCGGCGCGCACACATACCGGCGTACGGACCGCGAGGGCTCCTTCCACACGCTCTGGGGCGGCGACCGGTCGGAGGTCGAAGCGGGCTGATGCACGGGACGCCGGTGGGCGCTCCACACCCCGCGCCTCGGATGCGTCGACCACCGCCCCGGCGCACGCCCGAGTGTCCGCAGTCCACTCGGCGTTCTCAGGGCCGTCCGTTGGCCTCGGGGGCCGGGCTGCCCTTGTCCACGGTCGGCACGACACCGCCCGGGGCGACAGCAACGGCCTCGTGACCCGCGACCGTGCACGCCTCGTACGGGGGCGACGGCCTCCCCCCGCGTGACGGCCGGAAAGCGCGCCTGGGCATCCCGGGGCACAGGACCACCCGCACAGTCGCCGTTCGGGTGACCCGGGGTGCGGCGTCGTCGTACGTGTGCGTAAGTAGCAGCGGGCCCTCTTGTCGCCCCGCCACCCGCGGGCCCGCTGACGTCCGTACCGCTGACGCCCCATGGAGCCCCCGTATGCCCGATGTCACGCCGGAACCGGTCGCGGCCCAGCCCGTTGTCGCGCCGCTGACCAGCGCCGCCCTGATCCTGGTCGCCACGATCGAGCCCGGCGGTGAGCCCGTCGTACGCAAGGTGCTGCCGGATCTGGCGACGATCGCCCGCTCCATCGGATTCCGGTTCCCGGGCGCCGGTCTGGTCCCCGTGACCGCCTTCGGCTCCGACGCCTGGGACCGGCTGTTCGCGGGGCCGCGGCCGGCGGGGCTCCACCCGTTCCAGGAACTGAACGGTGCCCGCCACCAAGCCCCCGCCACCCCGGGGGATCTGCTGTTCCACATCCGGGCCGAGCGGATGGACGTCTGTTACGAGTGGGCGGCCCAGCTCCTCGACCGGCTCGGCGGGGCGGTGAAGGTCGTCGACGAGACACAGGGGTTCCGCTACTTCGACCACCGGGATCTGCTCGGCTTCGTCGACGGCACCGAGAACCCGGTGGGGGCGGGTGCACGATCGGCGGCCCTGGTCGGCGCCGAGGATGCGGAGTTCGCGGGTGGCAGCTATGTCATCGTGCAGAAGTATCTGCACGACCTCGCGTCCTGGAACACACTGAGCACCGAGGCGCAGGAGCGGGTCATCGGCCGTACGAAGTTCGCCGACATCGAGCTCTCCGACGACGTCAAGCCCGCCGACTCGCATGTCGCCCTCAATACGATCACCGAACCGGACGGCACGTCGCGTGAGATCCTGCGGGCCAATATGCCGTTCGGCAGCTTCGGACAGGGCGAGTTCGGCACGTACTTCATCGGTTACGCCGCCGATCCGGGCGTGACCGAGCAGATGCTCCGCAATATGTTCCTCGGCAGTCCGCCAGGTACGTACGACCGCATCCTCGACTTCTCGACGGCGGTCACCGGCACGCTCTTCTACGCCCCCAGCGCCGAATTCTTCGACGCCCCGCCGCCGTCGCCCGCCGTGACCGAGGCCCTGCCGGAGCCGACGTCCGCGCCCGCAGTGGCACAGGCCCCGGCCCCGCTCCGTTCGGCCGACGGTTCGCTGCACATCGGCAGCCTGCAAGAAAGCGCCCAGCGATGAACAACCTCCACCGCGAACTCGCCCCTGTCACGGAAGCCGCCTGGGACCAGATCGAAGAAGAGGCCCGGCGCACCTTCAGCCGCCATGTGGCGGGCCGCCGCGTCGTCGACGTCACCGGCCCGGACGGCCCCGAGCTGGCGGCCATCGGCGACGGTCATCTGCGCGACATCGATCCGCCGACGCCGGACGTGATCGCCCGGGCCCGCACCTCGGTGCCCGTCATCGAGTGGCGGGTGCCGTTCACGGTGGCGCGGTCGGCCGTGGACGATGTCGAGCGCGGTTCCGACGACAGCGACTGGCAGCCCGTCAAGGACGCGGCCCGCACCTGTGCGTTCGCCGAGGACATGTCGATCATCGACGGGTACGCATCGGCCGGGATCACCGGACTCCGGGACGGCTCCTCGCACTCACCGCTGCCGCTGCCTGCCGATGCCCGCGACTACCCGGCCACCGTCAGCCAGGCACTGACCCAGCTGCGGCTGGCCGGTGTCGACGGGCCGTACCGGCTACTGCTCGGCGCCGACGCCTTCACCGAGGCGACCGAGACCTCCGACCACGGATACCCGGTGGCCACCCACCTGGCCCGGCAGCTCGACGACCAGATCCTGTGGGCGCCCGCCGTCACGGGAGGTGTACTGCTGTCCACCCGTGGCGGCGACTTCGAACTGCGACTGGGCCAGGATCTGTCGATCGGCTATCAGGACCACGACGCGACCAGCATCCGGCTCTACTTCCATCAGGCGTTCACCTTCCGCATGCTGACGCCCGAGGCCGTGGTCCCGATCATCGCCTGAGGTGTTACCCCCCTGTGCCCGGTCGCCCTGACGCTCCGGGTGAGCGTGTCTGTGGCCAGGGCGCGGACGGCGGGGCCGCGTATGGCGTCCCATAGGGGACATGGGCGCTTCCATGCGCGCGCCGCACAGGCGGGGGTGAGCCGGCGCCGGCTCTCGCACCGCAGGTATCCGATCCGGAGCTGGTCGCCGGACTGCACCGGAGCGTCGCGCGCACGCTCATCGCAACGGGCCGCACCACGGAGGCGGACGCCTCCCTCGCCAAGGCGGGCGAGATCTACCAACAGCTCCGGATCCGTACAGAGTTGGCGCACTGCCACTGGATGCGCGGCTACGTACTCGCACAGGACGGCGACCTGTCCAGCGCCGAGACCGAGCTGGCGCGCCGCCCGGGACATGCCGGCGTCGAAACGGGCCGCCCGGTACACGGCGTCCGGCGACACACACCGCGTCGGCCTCACGCCCGCAGGTCGTGACCGGCGGCATGCCAAGAGCACCGGCATCGCCGATATCACGGCGCGGCGGTACACGGTCTGCCGGCCGAGGACGTGGCGGCGGCAGGCCGCGTACTCACCGAGGTCACCGCGCGGGCGAACGCCGTCCTGGCCGGGGCCCGAGGTGCACCGCCGAGAGGACCGAGCCCGCGAAGCGCACCGGGCACCGGTCATCCGGCCGAGCGGGGTGACGGCTCGGGTGCCGGCGCCGGCTCGGGTGTGGGCGGCTGCGGAATCGGATCCGGTGACGGGCCGGGCGGGACGGGTCCGGGCGGCGGAGGTGGCGGCTGCGGCAGCGGCGACGGAGGCCCCGGCATCGGTCCCGGGGTGGGGGCCGGTGGCACGGGGTCGGGGTAGGGATTGGTCATCGGGGGCCTCCGAGCGGTTCGGGGTGGATCTCCTTCCACCGTCCCCCGGAGCGGCTGCCCGCGCCTGGTGAGTCCATAGGTACAGGTTCCGAATGATCCGCGTGGGTCCGGAATCCGAACGGCAGGTCAGCGCGCGGCGACGACCGCGGCGGCGAGGCCCGGCCGAGGGCTGGAGAGCACCGGGATCGAAGTGGCCGTACGGGTGACCGCATCGGCCATGGACGCCTGCGCCAGCACGATCACATCGGCATCCGTCACCGCATCGGCCGCCGCCGCGATCAGGTCCAGATAGCCGTCGCGGTCACCGGCCTCGAAGCACGCCCAGGCCCCGTCGACCAGGACGGTACGGACGTCGACGGGCCGGTTCCCCGCCTCTTCGGCGAGCAGCGCGAGGGTCGGCTCCAGGGTGTCGGCGAGTGCCGCGAGGACCACGGCGCGTTCCCGTGCCGCGGCAGCGGCCGCCATCGGGCGGTCCACACGCAGCACGGGAACACCGAGCATCGCCGCGGCCGACTCCGCGACCCCGCCGATCGTCGAACAGGTACAGAGCACAGCGGAGGCGCCCTCGGCGACGACGCCCGAAAGCAGTACCCGGATCTCGCCCGACACTGCTTCCGGGCCCGATTCCCTCGCCCGGGTGAGCAGGTCCTCGTACACGAGATGGCGCAGGGAGAGTCCGGGATGGTCCGTGTCCCGGAGCGCGTCGAAGACCGGGACGTGGACCGGGGAGGTGTGCAGCAGGGCAAGCGTCATCGGCCAAACGGTACAACCCCCGGCCGATGGGATCACTGCAGTTCAGGGTGGGACTTGAGCTGCGCCTTCGCCTGCTCCAGCAGTTCGGCCGGGGCTTCGGGAGCCTGGTCGGGGTGGCGCTGCGCCCACTTCGCGGCGTACGGACAGAGCGGAACGACGGGGACGCCCTCACGGCCCGCCATGGCGTAGAACTCCTGGACGAGGGCGCCCGCGATGCCCTTGCCCTCGTGGCCGGGTTCGACGACGGTGTGCACGGCCACGAACGCGGCGGGATCGCCGTCCATCACGAAGTACGCGATGGCTCCGGCGGCCTTGCCGTTCTCGCAGGCGAGCAGGTTGCCGCTCGCGCGGTCGTCGCGGATGTCGAGTTCGATCCGGTCGGTCTGTAGTGCCATGACGGGTGCTCCCTCGGTGGTCGGCCGGGTCAGCGCGCCGCGGGGACGGCGTGCGGGCTCCGTTCGGTGGCGGTGCCGGTTACGGGCTCGGAGGCATCGGCGCCGAGCGCGACGATACGGTTGTCGGCGTCGACGTGCACGATGCGCGGGGTCAGTCCGCGGGCCTCGGCGTCGTCGACCTGGGCGTAGCTGATGAGGATGACCAGATCACCGGGGTGGACGAGGTGGGCGGCGGCGCCGTTGACACCGATGACACCGGAGCCGCGTTCGCCCTCGATGACGTACGTCTCCAGGCGGGCGCCGTTGTCGATGTCGACGATGTGCACCAGCTCGCCGGGCAGCAGATCCGCGGCTTCCATCAGCTCGGCATCGACGGTGACGGAGCCGACGTAGTGCAGGTCGGCGTGGGTCACGGTGGCCCGGTGGATCTTGGACTTGAACATGGTGCGCATCATCGAGGCACTCCTGACTCTCGGCTCCCTGCCTGCGTTTTTGCAGGTCAAGGGCGGTTTCCCTACCCTACAACGAGTCGTATGTCCGGGCAGCATTCCCTAGGTTCTTCAGGACTCATGCTGACCACTTGCGACTTTTCTGATGCATCATCAGGCGACTGCAGGAGGGCTTCGCCCGCCCTCCCGGACCCCACCGCGACGACGGAACAAGCCGTCGCAGCCCCCTCCGAAGGGCGTCCATGATCAACGTCACTCCGGCGGTCTGGGCGGCAGTCAGGAGCGAAGGCGGTCGACCGGGAGTCGGGCCGCGCGCCGCCATGGATCAGCTGCCCCAAGCCCCATCTACTGCGCCTCAAAGGAGGCGGCACCCACGGTTCAACAAGGAATCTGAGGGGCCGAAGCGGTGCGGCAACAAAGCAGCGGATCGCCGGTTAGCAAAACCGGCGATTCTCATGACCATGGCTACAGCTCGTCCGGTGACTCCTGAGCTCGTCCGGTGACTCCTGGCGGTGGCACGGGGCGGGTGTCAAGGACGTTTGGAATTCGGCCAGAACAGAGCGCTAGCCGATGCCGCGATCAGGCTCAGGGCGGCGGCTCCCGCGAGAGACCCGGCGCCCCCTCGCCGGGCCTGCCCCTGTCATTCGACAACCGGGATGAGTCGCCTGGCACAGGCGGGAGGGGTGACGCCGCTCAACGCGGCTCGCCGTACGGACACCTGCGACGCTGACCCTCATGGAACCGCTGCCGATCCCCTGCCCCGCCCGCCTCGACGCCCGGCTCGGAGACGATCCTCGCGCGGCGCATCACCACGCCGCGGGCGACCGCGTCCTTCACGAGCGGCATCCACTGCGGCCAGAACGAGCGGGCCGGATCGAGGTTCGGGACACCGGTGCGCAGGAAGGTCTCGAAGTCGTCGGCTTCGTCGCCTACCGCGTAGACGTCGCGCATGTCCAGGTGGGCCGCTGTGCGGTGGGTGTCGGCGAGCAGCTCAGCGAACGTCGCGGTGTTCAGCTGCTGCGCGTTCAGCGGCATCAACGATCGGAGTCCGAAAGACGACATCCCAAAACAGGCGCTGCACCGCGCGGCCGTGGACAGTGGTCGTGCCGGCTGTCCGCGGCCGCGCTGCTGCTCAGCGGACGTGCACCGTCACCACGTCAGAGGCGCGCAAGCGCACGGGGTTCTGGTCGTGCGTGCTGGTCAAGCCGTACAACACCGCACGGAATTCCAGGTTGCCGCGGCGCGCGGACGTGCCATGTGCAGTGACCCGCGCATCGCCCTTGACCGCAGCGCTGCACGTCTCCTGGTGCCACCCCTCTCCGAAGCCGTTCTCCTCCAGGCACAGCTGATGCAGGTAGCCGGCGCTGTCGTCGCCGCCGTGCGCCTTGACCGTGATGGTCTTGCCGACCTGGGCAGTGTGCGGCGCCGTGATCTCCACAGCGCCCTTGGCGAACGCCGGCGCCGCGGCCAGAGCCACTGAGGACAGACCCAGCGCACCGATCACAGCCACCCGGCCGCCCCGCGCCTTCATCCCGGTCTTCTTCGTCCTGGTCATGGACTTCCCTTCCATGGATCTCCCCCACATGGCGAGACCCAACCCCTTCGCGAAGGCGCCCGGTGCGCCGTGCTGATTACCCAGATGAGCTGGCCGCCACGCCCGTTGCACCCCGCTCGCTCCGTTACAGATCCACGACAAAACCCGCTAACCATGCCCGATCCCACCAACAGCCACCAAATCGCTTCTCGGAAGCGGCAGCCCGCTGACCTACCCGGTCCGATATCGCAAACAGGTACTTCGCGAACACCTCGGCCACCTGCGGTTTCCCCGGAGCGGGAACGATGTATCGCCTGCCGTCCCGACCGTGTCTTCACCGACACCGGCCGACCGATGCGGGCCCACCGATGCAAACGGCCGGACACCCAGGTCAGTCGTGCCGTGCCGCGGCGGCTGGTTGGCGCTGCCCCGGCCCCAGATGGTGCTCGCCGGGTCGGAGATGAGGCCGAACTCGATCGTGCCCGAGCGCAGCAGCGCGGCCTTACGAGCCAAGGATCCCTCCGTGACTGCTCGACCGCACCTCATCGACGACGCGCCGCTGACGCGCCTCGGGCGGCTCCAGCTTCCTCGAGGTGGTCTACCCCAACGAACTCTTCCCGACAGAGGCCCGCGCCACCGCTGTCGGTGCAGGAACGGCGTTCTCCCGCATCGGCTCGGCCGCGGCCACCTACTTGATGCCGTTCGCCCCGGCCAGGAGCCACAGTCTGCTGCTCCTCATCGGCGCCGTCGTGTCGGCCGCCGGGCTCCTGGTCACGCTGGCCTGGGGCGTCGAGACCCGGGGCCGGTCGCTCAGCGAGACCGCCGCGGGCGCCGACAACCCGGGCGAGCCTTCCGGTCCCTCCCTCACCACCACCACCTGAACTGGAGACCGTGATGAACCACAACAGCCGCCCGGCCCCGATCGGTGCCCTGGACGCCACGAAGATCCCCCGCTTCGCCGACCTGGGCACCTTCGCCCGGATCCCTGACATCGGGGCCGTCGGCGACTACGACATCGCGGTCCTGGGCGTGCCGTTCGACGGGGGTACCTCGTACCGCCCGGGCGCCCGCTTCGGCCCGATGGGCATCCGTCAGGCCTCGCGGCACCTGCGCCCGAGGTTCCACGTGGAGCTCGGCACCGCGCCGCTGGAAGCGGTCCAGGTCGTCGACGCCGGTGACGTTCCCTACTTCAACGCCCCGATCACACACGGCACGGTGTTCCGCCGGGCCTTCGAAGAGGGCCTGCTCGCCGAGGACAAGTCCATACACCTGGGCATCCGCGGACCGATCTACGACCAGAAGGACCTCGTGAACGACAAGGCATTCGGCTTCCGCGCGATCCGTGCCGCAGACCTCGACGTCATCGGCATCGAGGGCGCGGTCGACGCCATACGGCGGCGCGTGGGCGACGCACCGGTGTACATCTCGATCGACATCGACGTGCTCGACCCCGCCTTCGCACCCGGAACGGGCACGCCGGAGATGGGCGGCTTCAACAGCCGTGAGCTGCTGCGCCTGCTCCGCAGCCTCGACGGGCTCGACATCGTCGGCGGTGATGTGGTCGAAGTCGCTCCGGCCTACGATCACGCTGAAATCACCTGTCTTGCCGCCGCCACCGTGGTGTTCGACCTGGTCACGCTCATGGCGAAGAACCACGTCGCCTGCCCCGTGCCCGCGTCCGCGGACCATGCCTGATCCCGGACATGACCAAGCGGCCGCCATAGGCCGTCAAGGCACAGACCCGTCTTGACGGCCCCGCCACCTGACCTTCGGTCGGGCTCGACAACTCAATAGAACTGGACCGCCTCTGCGAGGCGGTGATCGCGATCCGCCCGGAGATCGACCTAGGGGGCGCCCACACCTCTCAAGCACAGCGCGGCTCACCGCCGACAGCAGCCCGGTCTCGCCCAACCGTGCCGCACCTGAGGCGTCGGGTCCACCAACCGCTCGACGGCCTCGTCCACCAGCTCGTCCTCAACCAGCTCAGCGGCCGAGGTGTCGTTGTCTGCCATGTTCGTCCGCCCCGGTCGGCCAGGGCTCGAGGCTGGGGCGCCTTCCAGCCTGCCGGATCTACGGACTTACACGATCCTTTAGACACATTATGACGTAAATTGGTCTTCGCACGGTCGTATCGCCCCGCCCGAGGACACTCGGTAGGTCTCCATGAGCTTCGAAAGCACAAAGTTGGGGAGCTGCGGGCCTTTCAATGTCGCCCCGTCAGCGGCTGTGGTGCTAGACGCCCGGGGGACGGTCATCGGGTGGAGCCCGGCGGCCGAGGAGCTGTTCGGTTACGCGTCAAAGGAGGCGCTTGGCAGCCCTGTCGGCGACCTTCTTGGGGACACTGTGAGGGCGGCTCCACCTCAGGAACCTGGAAACATGTATGCAGTTCGCTCGGTGCTTCATCGGGACGGTCGCACTGTACGGGTCGCGCTGCTGCTCAGCCCGCTGGAGCAGGACGAGGGCGTTGCTGCCTGGCTGCTGTCAGCCGTCGGCGTAGCCCACCTCGAGCAGTGGGCCAGCGATCAGGCGGTGCTGAGAGGTCTGAGCGATCAGTCGTCCATCCTGATCACCCTCTACGATACGCAAAGCCGGTTTAAGTGGATCAACACTGCCGTCGAGAAGCAGTTCGGCTTGACGGCGGAGGACTGCGTCGGTCGGTATGTAGCGGATGTGGAGCCTCATGGCGAGATCCTTGTCGAGGACGGTGACGGAGTCCCGGCACCGGGGCTGCAGAGGCTCATCGAGCGAGTCGTGCGCACTGGAGAACCCATCACCGACGTCCGCTACCGCACCCCGATCCCTGCCGACCCGCAACATGATCACTTCTGGTCCTTCTGCTACTTCCGGCTACAGGACCACGAGGGACGGCCACTGGGCGTGTGTGAAGCGGGACTCGACATCACGGACCGTTACGTGGCCCGGCAACGCCTCGCACTGCTGAGCGGAGCGGGCGGCAGAATCGGCGGGACTCTCGACGTCGAACGTACCGCCGGCAACCTGGCCGATCTGGCCGTTCCGGAGTTCGCGGACCTCGTCCAGGTGGACCTCCTCGAACCTGTGCTCCGCGGTGAAGAACCCGGTCCGTGGACGGATAAGACCGCACACGACCTGCGGCGGGTGGCGGAACGGGTGGCGGACCACGAGCGTCCTGCGGCAGCGGCATCGCCGCGTCCAATCGAATATCCCCCCGATTCGCCGCAGCCGCGCTGCCTTGCCCATGGGCATTCGGTCACCAGCGACCAGGTCGTGGTCGTTCCGCTGCGGGCCTGGGGTACCGCGCTGGGCCTGGCGACGTTTGAAAGGTTCCCGCCGCGGGACCCTTTCGACCCCGAGGAGATCGCCCTCGCGGAGGAACTGGTCTCCCGTACCGCAGTGTGTGTGGACAACGGACGCCGCTACGCTCGAGAGCACGCGATCGCACTGATGCTGCAGCACGACCTGCTCCCACATCGCCTGGCGCAGCCCGCGGCCGTGGAGGTCGCTCACCGCTACCTTCCCGCGGCCGGGCCCGTCGGAGTGGGCGGCGACTGGTACGACGTCATCCCGCTCTCCGGGGCACGGGTCGGCCTGGTCGTCGGGGACGTCGCTGGTCATGGCATGCGCGCCGCCGTCACCATGGGTCGGATGCGGACCACTGTGGCGGCGCTCGCGGCAATGGACCTCGCACCGGATGAGCTGCTCGCCCGGCTCGACGACCTGGTCGCGCAGTCCCTTGGGGGCGAGGATGACCAGGCCGTTGGCGTGACCTGCCTCTATGCCATCTACGACCCGGTCGAGCAGCACTGCGTCATGGCCCGGGCCGGCCACCTGCCCCCCGCAGTGGTGGCTCCTGACGGCCGCGTGGAAATCCTCGACCTGCCCGCTGGCCCACCGCTCGGCCTGGGCGGCCTGCCGTTCGAATCCGTAGGATTCGACCTTCCCGAGGACCGTCTCCTGGCCCTGTTCACCGACGGCCTGGTGGAGGCCCGCGACCGGGACATCGACATCGGCCTGAACGAGCTGCGCGACGCACTGTCCATACCGGGCCGACAGCTGGAAGAGACCTGTGACAGCGTTATGAGCGCTGTTCTGCCGAAGTTCCCAGAAGACGACGCGGCCCTGCTCCTGGTCAGGGTCCACGCGTTGAGCGACGACCAGGTGGCAAGCTGGGACCTTCCCGTCGATCCCGCAGAGGTCGCCAGGTTCCGCGCCCTGGCGGTCCAGAAGGTGGCTGAGTGGGGGCACAACGAGGCGGTGTCCGTCATCGAGCTGGTGGTGAGCGAGCTGGTCACCAACGCGATCCGATACGGCGGTGCTCCTGTGCGGCTGCGGCTCATTCGGGATCGCGGCCTGATCTGTGAGGTCTCGGACGGGGGCCACACCTCCCCGCACTTGCGGTGGGCCGCGCAGGAGGACGAGGGCGGCCGCGGACTGTTTCTCGTCGCCCAACTCACGGAACGCTGGGGCACCCGCTACACACCACACGGCAAGACGATCTGGGCCGAAGTGCCGCTTGATGCCCGGCCCTGCAGCTGACCCCACTCCGCGCACCCCGAAACTGCTGGCGGGTCTGGCTGGGCTGGCGTGCGTGGCGTGCTGTCTGCTGCCCCTGATCACCGCCGGCGTCGTCGGCGCCGGAGCCGGCGCGCTGGTCGGCTGGCTGCCCACCATTGCTGCGGCCCTGGCTACGCTCGCCGCGGACACATGGTGGCTCGGCCAGCAGCGCCGCCGCGCCGGTGCGTGCAAACTGCGGCAAGATCACCGGGCACGGGGCTGGCAGATGTTGTTGGCGTGGCCGGGGGATCCGGTCCAGCGGCCCCAGCGCTCATGCCTTCGCGCGAGCCAACGGTGACGTGCCCGGGCCCCGTCTCGGATGTGGCAGGTTGTGCATTTGCTCAAGTCGAACCTCTCATTTGTGGCGGATGAACCTGGTGTCGTCGGTGCTGGCCGGAGCATGCTGGGTGAGGGACATCCGATCCCCTGGGCCGGTAGGCACCTGAGAGTCGACCGGACCGGAAAGTCCACCGATGTGGGTGCGAACGTGTCCGCAGCGGACTGAGCGAGCGGGAGAGCTGCTGGTGAACACGCAGCATGATCACGGGGATGCGGATGTGCTCATCGTAGGTGCCGGCGCTTCCGGTGGAGTGGCGGCCCTGGAGCTGGCCAGGCGTGGGTTTCGTGTGGTCTGCCTGGAGCAGGGCGACTGGGCTCTTCCCGATGACTTCACGGGCGGCAAGCCCGAGTGGGAGCTGACCCGCCTCAAGCAGTGGCACCCCAGCCCGAATGTGCGCGGGCGGAAGAGCGACTACCCGGTCAACACCAAGGAGAGCCCGATCGAGCCGTTGATGTTCAACGGCGTGGGTGGCAGCACCATCCTGTTCTCCGGGCATTGGGTCCGGGCACTGCCCTCCGACTTCCGGGTTCGGACCCTCGACGGGGTCGCGGATGACTGGCCGTTCACCTACGAGGACCTGCGGCCGTTCTACGACGAGGTCACCCACCACATCGGCGCGTCCGGACTCGACGGCGACCCGGCGTACCCGGACCCGCACACTTTCCCACTGCCGCCGATGCCGATAGGCAAGTACGGCCTCGCCGCGGCGAAGGGCATGGACAAGCTCGGCTGGCACTGGTGGCCCGCCCCGAACGCCATCGCGTCGCGTAAGTTCAAGAACCGCCCCGCGTGCCTGCGGTACGGCGCCTGCGAATCGGGATGTCCGACCGGAGCGAAGGCGAGCACCGACCTCACTCACTGGCGCGACGCGATCGCCGACGGAGCTGTGTTGGTGACCGGGGCCCGGGTGCGACAGCTCACGGTCAACAACCGAGGTCTGGTGACCGGCGCCGAGTACGTCGACCGCGCGGGAGTCGTGCGCCACCAAGCCGCAGGCGTGACCGTGCTGGCCGCCAACGGGATAGGCACCCCGCGACTGTTGCTCAACTCTGCCTCTGCGCAGTTCCCCGACGGTCTGGCGAACCCCTCGGGGCTGGTCGGCAAGCGGCTCATGGTGCATCCCTACGCCTCGGTGTACGGGACCTACGAGGACGAGCTCGAGACCTGGCTCGGCCCGACCGGGCAGGCACTGCAGTCGATGCAGTTCTACGAGACCGACACCAGCCGCGGGTTCGTGCGCGGGGCGAAATGGAACCTGATGCCGACCGGCGGCCCACTCGCCCACACCTTGTGGGAGCCGGGGGAGGACTGGCGCGATGCCTTCGGGCCCGCCTTCCACAGCCGGTTGCGCACAACCTTCGGCCGGTGCACCGAGTGGGGGATCACCACCGAGGACCTGCCTGAGGTCCACAACGAGGTCGTGCTCGACCCAGACGCCACAGACTCCGACGGCATCCCGGTGCCCAGGATTCGCTACACCATCAGCGAGAACACCGAACGCATGCTCAAGTTCCATGTCGACCGGGCGGTCGAGGCCCACCTGGCCGCGGGCGCGACCTCGGTACTCCCCATCCCCGTCGTTCGGGAAAGCGGCTGGCACCTCCTGGGCACCACGCGCATGGGTACCGATCCCGGCACCTCCGTCGTCGACGAGTACGGCCGCGCGCACGACGTGCCGAACCTTTTCATCATCGACGGGAGCGTGTTCGTCACCTCGACCGGCGTCAACCCGACCGCGACCATCATGGCGGTCGCGCTGCGGTCGATGCGCCACCTCGCCGACAACCGCCACGACCAGCCCGCCGCCGACTGAGGACCCCGTGATGCTCGATCCCGACCAGCGACGTACCTTCGCCGCACTCGCCGACGTACTGATTCCCGCGTCCGATCCGATGCCCTCGGCCACCGCCGCAGGTGTGCCGGATGCGCTGCTCGACCAGGTGCTCGGCTATCGGCCGGACCTGGCCCAACCGTTCGCCGAGGCGGTTGCCTGGTGCACGGGCAAGGACCCGGAAGCTGCTCTGGACGCACTCTCCGTGCAGCAGCCCGATCAGTTCCAGGCCCTCACTGTGCTGACCGCCGGCGCCTATTTCCTGAGCCCCCAGACGAAGACCGCGCTCGCCTACGACCCTCCGCCGCGCACGGCCCTCGACGACGTCGACTCCTACATCGACATGTTGGCCACCGTCGCCGATCGCGGCTTCGCGATCCGTTGAGCTCGCGGCCTGAGCATCTGCATAACCAGGCCGGCGTGCTTCTCAGCGGTTAGACCGGTGCACCCGAGGTGGACGCACCGGTCGTGAACCCAGGAACACGAACGAAGGATTCTGAGATGATCGAGGCGCAACAGCAGGTCCCCGTGGCTCACCCGGGAGGCGACCTGGCGCCGGTCGGTGCGGAGACCGCGGTGTTGACGCACTTCGTCAACGGTGCCAGCTGGGCGGGCACCGGGACGGGGACACAACCGGTGTTCAACCCCGCGACGGGACAGCCGATTGCACAGGCCCTGCGCGGCACGCCGGCCGATGTCGACAAGGCGGTGGCCGCCGCCAAGGAGGCGTTGCCCGGCTGGCGGCAGCGGACGCCGAAGGACCGCGCCGACGTGCTGCTCAGGGCCGCGGCGGTACTGGAAGCCAACGCCGAGGAGCTGGCGCACCTGGAGTCGGTCAACACCGGCAAGCCGATGCCGCTGGCCCGCGACGATGTCGCCGGGACGATCGACACGCTGCAGTTCATGGCTGGTGCGGTCCGGACGCAGCTGAGTCTGAGTGCCGGAGAATACGTCACCGGCCGCACGTCGATGATCGTGCGGGAGCCGGTCGGGGTAGTGGCCGCAATCACGCCGTGGAACTACCCCCTGCTCACGGCGGCGTGGAAGATCGCGCCGATCCTGGCCGTCGGCAACACTTGCGTATTGAAACCGTCGGATCAGACGCCGCTGACCGCCCTGCGCATGGCCGAGCTTCTCGCCGAGGTGTTTCCCGCAGGGGTGCTCAACATCGTCACTGGTGCCGGATCGGTGGTCGGCGAGGCGCTCGCGACTCACCCGGCTGTTGCGCTGGTGTCGGTGACGGGCAGCGTACGGAGTGGACAGGCGGTGGCCAGCGCTGCTGCAACCACGCTCAAGCGCGTGCACCTCGAGCTCGGCGGCAAGGCACCGGTCATCGTGTTCGCGGACGCCGACCTGGACGCGGTCGCCGAAGGCATCCGGCTCGCCGGCTTCGGCAACTCGGGCCAGGACTGCGGCGCAGCCTGCCGGATCCTCGTGGAGCAGTCCGTCCACGACGAACTGCTGAAGCGTCTTGGGCTGTCCGCGTCGGTCTGGACCGAGGACGCCCGTCGCGCCGCCGATCTGCCCGGGCGGCTGGACTTCGGCACCGTGTGGGTCAACGACCACCTCGCATTCGCCACCGAAATGCCGTGGGGCGGGTTCAAGTCCTCCGGCTACGGGCGCGACCTGTCGGCGTATGCGCTCGATGACTACTCGCGTACCAAGCATGTCATGTTCAACCGGACTCGACGCGCTGACGAGACGGAGCAGGCATGAGTGAGCAACTGGCTGGGCGGCGCGAGCCCGCCTCCAGCATCGAGTCGGCAACGATCCAGCCGATCCCGCTCGACCAGCGGCATGGCACGAACCGGGACATGTTCACGATCTGGTTCGGCACGAACATCATGATCCTGTCCATTGTCACCGGAGGACTTGCCACCACCCTGTTCGGCCAACCGGCCTGGTCGGCCGCGCTGGGGATCATTGCAGGGAACCTCTTCGGTGCGATCTTCATGGCGCTGCACTCCGCCCAGGGGCCGCGGCTCGGGGTCCCTCAAATGGTCCAAACCAAGGGGCAGTTCGGCTCCTGGGGTGCGCTACTGATCGTCCTGATCGTGGTGGTCATGTACCTCGGGTTCTTCATCTCGATCCTGGTCTTCGGAGGACAGTCGCTGGCGTCGGTGATTCCGCACCTGAGCAGCAAGGCCGGCATCGTGCTGCTCGCGGCGGCCAGCATCGCGGCCACGATCTGGGGCTACAACCTGATTCACGCCTATGCGCGGATCATGACCTACGCCTCGGGTGCCGTCCTGCTACTGGCGTTCGTCTGGGCGTTCGTCGTCCACCCGGTGCCACACACCTTCTTCGGCACCGGCGAGGCCACCCTGTCCGGGTTCGTGAGCACCGTGTCGGTGGCCGCGGTCTGGCAGATCGCCTACGCGCCGTACGTCTCGGACTACTCCCGCTACATGCCGGCCAAGACCGGCTCCAGGCCGGCGTTCTGGATGAGCTACTGGGGCACCAGCATCGGCTCGATCCTGCCCATGTTCCTGGGCGCGGGCATCGGGCTGCTCCTGCCCGGCACAGACCCCATCGCCGCCTTGACCAAGGCAACCGCCGGGATCAGCCTGCTGGTCGTGGCCGTGTTCAGCATCGGGGTCGCCGCGACGAACGCGATGAACCTGTACTGCGGCACCCTGTGCACGATCACGATCGCGCAGACCTTCCTGCCGCGCTTCACGCCTCGCAGCCGCGAGCGCGCGATGGTCGCGACCGGACTGTGCACCATCGCGCTCGCCGTAGCCCTCACTTCTGGGAGCGGCTTCGTCGCCACTTACAACAACTTCCTCACCCTGCTGCTTGGCTCCCTGGTCCCGTGGACCGCGGTCAACCTGGTCGACTTCTACCTGGTGCGCCACGGTGACTACGCCGTCGAGGACTTCTTCAAGCGTGACGGCGGTCGCTACGGCCGGGTGAACCGGCCCGCGGTGCTCTGCTACCTGATCGGTGTCGCGGTGCAGATCCCGTTCATGATCATCGGGACCGCCTACACCGGTCCGATCGCCGAGATGCTCGGCCACACCGACATCTCCTTCATCGCTGGCCTGCTCGTCGTCTCGCCGTTGTACTACTTCACGGTGAAGGCTGTGGCCCGGCGGACGGCCGCGGCTGTCGAGGAGGTTCGCGCGCCCGTCCAGGGCGAGCCCGAAGCCTGAGCACACTGGTGCGCCGGGCACCTGGCCCGGCTCCCCGTCGCAGCTTGCCCCCAATCTCGACGCCCCTCCGCCTTGCGATGCACCGCATCTGACGCCGCGCGCTGATCCACCAGGGATTACGGGACAACCCTTACCCTGGCCGAATTTCAGAGATCCTCATCAGCTCGCGGGTTGGCGGCTTCGTGTCGCGACAGGACCGTCGGATCAGCCGATCAGGGTGTCCTTCAGCCATGGTGCGATCACGGCCATCGCCTCGCCGAAGCGCGAGATGGCGCAGTGGCCGGTGTCCGGGATCAGTTCGACCCGGGTGTCCCGGCGGCCCTCGAACACTAGGGTGTCGTCCAGTGGGACGTGGACGTCCTCGGTGCCGTTGACCACAAGCATCGGCCCATTGGCGTTCTGGTCCAGCAGTGGGCGCAGGTCGAAGGCCGCGAATGCCTCCTCGCGCTCGGCCGTGCTCGGCATGGCGTCGAAGCCCAGGGCGTTGCCGACGATGCCGTCCATGCCGAAGGCGAAGCCGCGGCCCGGAGCGAAGGAGCACTCCACCGGGCCGCCGAGCACCACGGAGGCGTCCACCGCGCCGGTCAGTCCGGTCCGGGCGGAGTAGTAACCGCCCATCGAGATGCCGAAGTGGCCGACCTTCCCGTTGCCGATCGTGCGGGCGAAGGAGACCAGTCCGGCGATCACCTCGGCCCCGCCATCCGGGGTCATCGGCAGGTGGGCGGTCTCGCCGGTGCCGACGATGTCGAACAGGAGCAGCCGTGCCGGCAGCGCGAGCGCGAGCTGCTCCCACATGCCGTGCAGGTCGGTCTTCCAGGAGTCCACCCCGCCGCTGGCCAGCACGACCGGCGCGTCGGCGGGCAGGCCGGGGGCGGCCATCAGGTGGATCGGAAGGGTGGCCTCGCCGCCGCGGTGCGCCGGGTGCCGGGCTCGGCGGTGAGGCCGTAACGCAGCAGGACGGTGATGTCGAGCTGGGCCAGCTCGTCGTCCGTGCGGTCCGGCGGGTACGGGGCGAAGTCGTTCATGGCGGGGCCTCGGGTGTCTCGTCTCATCTGACTGGTCCGCTGCGGTTCAGTTGACGGTGACGGTGTAGGTGATGCGCTCGGGGGCCTGGGAGGGAGAGGCCGCCCCCGTGGTCGGGGTGGCGGAGGGTCCGGTCGTTTCGGGGGGCAGCGTGGAGGTGTTGCCCTGGCAAGTGGTGAAGGTGCAGTGCAGCAGCGTGAACCGGGTGGTCCCCTTGCCCTTGGCCTCGAAGGTGAAGGTGAGCCGGCCGCCGGCACCGTCCACCGGCTCGTTGCCGGAGTCCGACGCGTAGTCGCGGCCACGGCTGACCAGCACCGAGCTGTCGGGCTCGGGGTCGACCAGGTACCAGTACTCGCGGGTGGAGGCGTTCTGGTCGACGGTGAGCGTGAAGCGCTCGCCCGGCTCGGCAGTGATGTTGGTGTCCTTCACCGGGCGGCTCGCGGTGCTCGTGGAGCCGCCGGTCGGCTCGTCGGTGCCCGAGCCACAGCCCGTGGCGAGAGCGAGGAGCGCGGCCACCGCGATCGCGGCACCGCCCCTGCTACCGCGGAAGATAGACGCTGTACGCATTGGGGAGATCACTGCTGGAAGCCTTACCCATGTGGCCGTTGATGAAGTCGTCCTCACTGACCCAAGTGGTCGAGCCCCAGGGGTTGTACACCTGAAGCATGTCACCCTCCTGGGCGATGATGGTCATAGCGTGGGCGCCCTCCTTGCCCGAGACGTCGACCGGCACCGGCCGCCCCTGCGCCACCGACTTCTCGACTTCGGTGAGGGCCGCCCTGCGGTCGGCGGCGCTGTCCAGGTCCTGGCGCTGGTAGTCACTGCCGGTGGCACTGCCGACGGCGGTGTGCGTCAGGTCGACCGCGTAGGAGCCGAAGTGGGCGGCGTTCTTACGGTCCCACTCCTCGGTCGTCGAAGAAGCCGTCCTTGCCGCCGAGCATCTTCTTCTGCTCCAACAGCTGGCCACGGCCCCGCTCGCAGGTGCTGATGCAGCGCGTCGGCGCCGCGACGCGGACGCAGTTGGTGTGGCAGGCGGCGCGGCGGGGGTGGCTGTCATGAGATACGAGCCGCTGTTCCCGTACCGCAGCGAACGTCGGTGAGTCCGCCAGGTCGGTTGTCGGTTGACCTGACGGACTCACCGGGCCGGCGGCAGGGGGTGCCGCTCAGTTCGTGGCGAACGCGCGGCGTACTTCCTGTGTCACCTCGTTGCCCCGGTCGTCCCAGGCGCGTACGCGCAGGGACACGTAGCCGTCGGTCCGGGAGTCGGCCGGGCGGTGGGCCCGTACGTCGTAACTCCCGTTGCCCTCGGGAGTGGTCGTCGCCGGGCTCCAGTGGGCGCCGTCATGGTAGCAGACGGAGACCTCCGTGCCCGCCACCTTCGGGCCGGTGAGGCCGTCCTGGTGGCGTGCCTTCACCCCGACCTGCCAGCCCTGGACCGGGCCGTGCACGTAACCGCTCTTCAAACCCGTTGCCCCCAATACCCCAACCCGGCCCCGCGGGTCTCCAGCGGGGCCTTCAGCTGTCTCCGCCTCGGGGAAAAGCCGGCCAGCGGACAACGGAAGTGCGGATTCCGGTCCGGCTACGGAGAAGCATTTCTCACTGCGCCGCTTCAGGAGTGCCGGGCCGTCCCGCGAAGCACCTCTCTGGCGCGGGCGAGGTTAAGAACAAGCTATAACTCCCGCCACATCCAAAAACGCCTCGGCTACCTCAGCCCCATCGAGTTCGAGGAGAAGCACTACGCCAACCAGGCAACGGCCGAACCAGTGAACCTGAAACCACATCAACCCGCTCTGAATGCTCAGGCCCTGTTCGGCTGCCATGGAGACCAGCCGGGCCTTGAGTTTGCCGGTCGGGATGCCGGAGATCAGCTGCCGGAACCGTTTCCGGCGGCCGTGCTTCTCGCGGGTCTTCTCAGTGGTGAAGTCGAGGTCCTCGATGGCGATCGCGGCGACACCGGTCTGCTTGGCCCAGTTGATCAGCCGGGTCAGTGCGTGGCGGATCTGGGCGTCGCGTTGCGTGGTGGTGCGGGTCGCCGACCGGGTTGCCGTGCTGGTCGAGGTGGTAGGCGGCGAAGTGGTCGGCGTTGGTGTCGACGCCGACCACGCCCCGGGCGCGGGCGGCCTCCAGCGGGATGGTCTGCACGACGGGGCGTTGCCAGGACGCGGTGAGGTACCAGCGGCCACGATCGGTGTCGACAGACCGCCGCCGACCGACGAGCTCCGGCAGCCGGGCAGAGCAGCGCGAGGACAGCCCAGCAGGACCTCAGTCAGTGGCCGAGCCACGACCGCCGGAACCCGCTTACCAATATCAATGTCAGTGGTGGGTGGCAGCATCCGGCGCATGACGGACACCACGGCATTCGACTGGCGGCCCTTCCTGCTCAAGTGGAGCGGGGAGTGGGCGGATTCCCTGCCGGACGGCGAGACGCGGGGCGAGGACGACGAGGCCGCGCGACGGGCGCGGTGGCTGGGGTTTCCACCCGCGTCGGAGGAGCGGATCGCAGCCATGGAGGAGCGCCTCGGCCGACGGATGCCCCCGTCGTACCGGGAGTTCCTCAAGGTCAGCGACGGTTGGCGGCATGCGGGTGGGTTCGTGTGGCTGCTGGCGGGGACCAAGGACGCGTGCTGGCACAACGACGAGTCGGGACTCGCGGACATGTTCGAGGAGTACCTGGACGAGGACGCCGGCCCCGAGGAGCGGCGGGAGGCGGACATCTGGCGGCGCGGGCTGCAGCTCGACGTCGAGTCCGACATCACCCACGTCCTCATGGATCCCGAGGACGTGGATGAGGACGGTGAGTGGGCCGTGTACACGTGGGCGAGCTGGCGGGCCGCGCCGCCCGAACGGCACGCGAACTTTGTCGAGTTCATGCGGGACATGTACCGGGAGTTCCACAGCCTGCGGGCGCATCAAAGCGATGGGGAGCCGGTGTTCGCCAACGACTCGACGCGAAAGCTGGACGGCCTGGTGGAAGAGGCCCGGCTGGAGGCGCTGCGCGGCGGCTGGGAACGGGCCGGGAAGGCGCTGGACGAGGCCAAGGAGTACGGCAGACCGCGGGCCGCCGGACTGGGCGACCAGATACGGCGCCTGCTCGGACAGACCTACCTGGTGTACTTCGACGGACTCGTGACGGACTCGCAGTACGCTCCCGAGCTGCTGCCACCGCTGGTCGCCGAGCACGCGGCGCACTCGCACCGGGACGACTCCACGCTGACGTTCCAATTGCGGGGAGCCGACGACGATCTGGTGGCACTGGCTTACGCGACGCTGGATCAGGTGCGCGATGGCACCTACCGGTACACGGCGGCCGGACTGTTCGGGGAGGCGGTCGAGCGGGCCCCATCTCCACCAGGGCCGCCTTCGTGGCACCGATCGCAGCATCCGCAGCCTTGCGTGCCATCGTCGACTTCGCGAGGAACTTCGGCTTGAAGTCCTCCACGGCAATCACGTCGTGGTCGCGGACAACCTTCTTCGCCCACTTGCGGGCCGTGTCCTGACGCTGACGGGCAACCTTCTTGTGGAGCTTCGCGACCTGCCGCTTCGCCGCCCTGTGCCCCTTCGATCCGGCCTGGCCGCGCTTCGGCTGACGGCGGGCCATCAACCGCTGGTAGTGCGCCAGACGCTGCTGCGCCTTCTTCCCGTGCTCGGCGTGCGGAAGGTCATGGTCGTCCGAAGTGGTGGTGGCGGTCTCCTTCACGCCCCAGTCGACACCGATCGCGCGGCCGGTCTCCGGCAGCGGTTCGGCCCGCGTGGGTACGACAAAGGACGCATACCAGTGGCCGAGGCTGTCGCGGTACACGCGCACACTCGAAGGGTTGACGGGCAGGTCTCGCGACCACACCACGGTCAGCACGATCCCGCCTGCCAGGTGCAAGCGGCCGTCCTTCAGACGGAAGCCGCGCTTGGTGTAGTTCAGCGACGGGTCAGCTTCACGCTTCTTCTTCCACTTGGGCATCAGTTGTCGCGGTTCGCGATGTGCTCCAGCAGCAGGGCGGCGACCGGTGCGAGAACGGGGGAGGCTGGTTCCCCGAGCCGTAACAACACCGTGTCGCCGTCGCCGATCATGTCGTCGACGCTGAGGCGATGCGCGTCACGGGCTGAGCGCCTGCTTCCTCGGCCGGTACGCCTTCACCAATCCGCCGGCGCCGGGTCTGCGCCAACTGCGCGACCCACACGCCGACGACGAGTCGGACGATGGCAAGGACGGGTAACCGCACGTTCCCACTGCGGGAGCACCCCATGGACTGTGCCTTCAGCGGGTTGAGTGCGCTATTGCCCCACCCGGCCGTCGATGCATTCGCGCAGGAGGTCGGCGTGGCCGCAGTGGCGGGCATACTCCTCGATCCGGTGAACCCACAGCTCCCGGACAGTGCTGCCGTCGTGCCCCACCAGCGCACCCAGATCCGGATACTCGGCCAACGCCGCATCGGCTGCCGTCTGTTCGCGGGCGAGATCGGTGAATGCGCCCTCGATCAGCTCCTGCTCCGCAACAGCTCCCTCGAAGTCGCCGTCACCCTCTCCGTACAGCTTCGGTGCCGGGTCTCCTGGCAGAATCCAGTTGCGCCAGTCCCGCTCCACCTCGGCAAGATGGCGGACCAGCCCCAGCAAGGACATGGTCGACGGCGGCACCGACCGGCGCGCCAGTTGCGCCGGGTTCAACCCCTCGCACTTCATCCGCAGGGTCAGTCGATAGCTCGTCAGGAAGTCCTGCAGCGTCGCCAACTCACCGTCCGGGCTGACTTCTTCACTGTTGCGGGGGTCCTCGTCGGGGTCCGCCCACATGTCTGGGTAGACGCTGGCCTGGCTCCACCGCTCGGGTATGTCGCTCACCGTGCGCATTGTTCTGAGCAGCGGTCCGACAGGCAAGTGATTATTCAGGCGTGCCAGGCGACGCCGGCGCCCGGTTCAACCACCGGCGGGCAGCGGGGTCGCACCGAGCCACGTGCCGAGCGACCGCGTCGACGCCGGGAGTACGTCTCCACGTCGGCCGGGCATCCATCCAGCTGTCCGAGCCCGTCGCCGCACTGGCCCGCACGGTTGCTGCGAACCGCAAGGGCCACGCGACCATCGGAGCCCTGGCCCCATCCCCCTGGCTCTTCCCCGGCGGTCAGCCCGGCCGCCCGATCAGCACCACGCAGCTGACCCACCGGCTGAACCAGCTCGGGATCCGCCCCAACCAGGCCCGCAGCACTGCGATCTTCCAGCTCGCCACCGAGATCCCCGCCGCGATCCTCGCCCGCACCCTGGGCATCCACACCGACGTCGCCGTCGCCTGGCAACGGCTCTCCCCCGGCGACTGGGGGAACTACGCCGCCGAAGTCAGCCGACGCACCACGAGCTCCTGACTGAAGGGTGTCACCTCTGGCATCCTCCGCCCCATGCCGAACGACACCACCCTCCGCCTTGTCCAGATAGCCAACCCGCACGACGTCGCTCCTGAACTCCGGCAAGAGTTGATCGGCTGCTGGATCGCGGTCACCAACGCCGGCGGCGCCGCAGGATTCCCGTTCCCTCCGGTCAGCCAGGACGACGTCGCGCCCATCGCGGACAAGCTCCTCGGCCGCCTCGACCCGCAGCAGAGCCGACTCCTCATCGCCCAGGTCGACGGCGTCCTTGCCGGATGGGTCATCCTCAACCGTGATCCCTACCGACTGGTCGGACACTGGGGCACCGTCCACCACCTCCAGACCCACCCCGCCTTCCGCGGCCGCGGCATCGGATCTGCTCTCGTCAACGGGCTCCGGAAGATCGGCCGCGACGAGCTGGACCTTGAACAGCTGCATCTGGCAGCCCGGAGCGGCGAGGGCCTGGAGGACTTCTACGGACGGCTCGGATGGCGCGAGATCGGTCGCTGGCCCGGAGCCCTGCGGCTCGCACCCGACGACACCCGCGACGAGGTCCTCATGGTCCTCACCCCACTCTGACCACAGGGGCATTGCCGGGTAGGAGCGGCGGGGCACCCCGCCGGTCCCGCCATCGAGCAGACGTCGGCGTTGAGCGGGTCGGGCCGTAGCAGCGGGCAGCAGGTGCCCCGTTCACCGAACGAACGGTGGGGATTGGGCAGTTCAGGGGGCAGACGCTGCCTTCGGTCGCTACGGTCACCGGTCGGGATGGACGATGCTCCCGAGCGGGATCTTGCGATGTCGGTGGTTCCTCGGTGGGGCCGGCTGGTGGAGACCGGCGGGTGGACGGCAGACAGAGTCGGAGCAGGCCACGGATCGGCCGTCCCGGGCCGCGGCCTTCCCTCCACATGTCCCGGGAAGCACTGGATCATCAGAAGCAATGGCTGATCCACGCGGCGCGGCAACCTGGCAGCGAATTCCCGGTCAGCGAAACCGGGGATTCTCGTGACCATCTCTCCGAGCGGGCTGTGACGGAGCCGAGTAAGCAGTCCGACCACCTGGCGCCGGACTGTCTCACTCGGCCCAGGCGGGCGGGCCGTTCACGGGGAACCGTGCTCGCGCTCGTGCGATCAGGGCGGCGGGGTCAGGGCGCGCCTGCAGCGCGTTCAGGACCAGGAGCCACCACTGGTCCAGCCGTGAGCCGAGTTCCTGATCCCTCGCCACCTCGTCGGTGAGGCTGTACAGACCGAAGAGCGCGCACACAAGTGTCGTGGCAGTGCCCGACGGCTCGATCCCCTTGGCGAGTTCGCCATTGGACCGGGCCTCGGCCAGAAGCCGCGTGACGGCCGCGGTCCAGGCGGCGAACGGCGCGGGCACGGTCGCGTCGATGCCCCGGCGCTCAACCCACAGGCGGGCGCCGGCACGGGCTACGACGTCCTCGCGCAGGACTCTGGCGATTTCGAAGCTCAGAGCAACGAGCTTCTCAAGTGGCGGGACGTCCGGGGCCGTGTAGTGCTGAGCCAATTGCGGCCATGCGGCGAACTGTTCACGGACGACGGCGAGGGCAAGCTTTTCCTTACTGGAGTAGTGAAAGTAGATGGCTCCACTGGTCTTCCCGGAGCGGCCACTTATGTCATTGATGCTGGTGCCTGCGTATCCCCGTTCGACAAAAAGTTGTGCTGCGGCTTCCAGCAGGGATCTCCGGGTCGCTCGCGCCCTGTCTTGCACGTATGTTCCACCTTCGTTCATTCATGCAATGAGTTCGGCGCAGGTAGGTGGTGCGCCCGCGCATTGGCGGCACTGCACCGCTGGCCGCTGAGCTTTTATTATTCTTCGACCGTGCGTGCATGTGGGTGACATCGGTGAAATTTACGACCTCATCCGGATGGTTCCGCGAACGGAACTGCCCCCATGCGGCCACTACGGCACGAGTTGTAGCAACTGACCTTCTCAGCAAAGCCGTTGACCAGTCTCGCGGCGCTCCAAGTGCGCCATCCGGCCGCCCCGCCCCTCGCGTCTAGCCTGCGACTGGCCTGCGCGTCAAACACTCGAAGTAGTGATTGCGTCTCTCTTCGCACAAAATTAACGTAGTGACCACGATGTTTTCGGGCTCGACCCATGAGACGGACGATGTCCGGAGCGATGGGGCCCACGCAGGCGAATCAACCACCTTCGCGCGCGGTCAAGAAAGACCTGGCATCCCAGTCTCAACAGTCGAGCGCATCTCCCCCGCAGTCCGGCGTCTCACGAACCGGTCGACAGAGCGGGGTCGGCACACTCTCCGAGAACGGCAGAGAAATGACAGCTCATCGCATCCTTGACTGGTCCCCGGCCGCTATCGTCTTCGATTGCGACGGAACCCTGATGGACACCGAACGCCACTGGCAGGACGCACGCAACAGTGTTTTCAGAGAGTTCGGCCTCAAGCCCCCGGCCGGATTCGCCGAGCGATCCAAGGGGGTGCATTACACCGAGTGCGGAAGCCTCATGGCCAAGGAGACCGGAAAGCCTGACCTCACCGCCGATATGACCCATTCGCTTCTCCGACACTTCACGGCGTTGGTCGCCGCAGACCCCGTCACCATGCCGGGCGCGGCAGCGCTGGTCCGTCTGGCCGCCCGTCATCTGCCACTCGCGGTTGCCAGCAACTGCCCCCTGGACATGGTGGAGTCCAGCCTGGACCGGGCCGGACTGCTGGGCCACTTCGGCCACATCGTCGTCGCGGGCGACACATTGCGGCCCAAGCCCCATCCGGACGTCTACGCCGCCGCGGCGGATCTCTGCGGCGTGCGGCCTCAGGACGCACTGGCGGTGGAGGACTCCGTCACCGGTATCGACTCGGCGCGAAGCGCCGGCCTGCGCGTGCTGGGGGCCGGCCCCCGCCCTGCCGGACGGGGTGCGGACCGGGTCGATTTATGGGTCCGCACCCTCAGTGACCCGGAGCTGGTGGCCTGGGCCAACACCCGGATCGCCAAGGCAGAGCCACCCTACGAATGAGGTGCCGGGCACCTCGTCGAGATCCGCGCGCACGCTCTCCACCTAGCACTATCGGTCCGCACGTGCGTGGATGCGCCGGTACGAACACTGGTCGACCCGACCCTCGCGCCGGGACCCCGGTAGCCCTTCGCCACCGGCGCCATCCGCGATCCAGACGTACACATACGGCTGCTGAGGTTCCGTCACACCGAGGACCTCGCCGACGCCATGCATGCCGGACGGGCATGGTCGCCGCGCCTGACGAGAGGGAGTTGTCCCGAGGCGGCGTGCACACCTTCTCTCCGGCCCGCAGGCCCGAGCAGTCCTCACGGCAGTGATTTCGGGTCGGGCGAGCGGGGCGAAGCCTTTCGTCTCGCTCGACCTGAAAGTGCATGAGCCGTAGCCACTGTCCGCTACGTCGAACGCGTCCGGCGTCGGCGCGGTTGCCGCCGTGGCCGCCTGATCCGCAGACACACACGACGGCAGCGCAGGTGAAGAGCGGTGGCTGCCGCCTGGCCATCAGCGGCCGGCTTGGGCCATCGACTCCGTGCCGGTCTCACTATGCAGTCAAATTTGACATTAGCTCGCCTTATGGAAGATAAAGAAGGTCCTTTGGGTTGAAGTTCACGCAGCGTGACATTCGAGGCGTGGCTGCCGACGAACGTCTACGTGAATGAGTAATGCCGTGTCTCACGCCGCCGCAGTCCCTGACCAGCCGACCGACCCCGCCGGGGACTGGGAGGCATGGCGCGCCGAGCGGCGGCGCTCCGTCGCCTCGGCCGCCGGGAATCTCGCCCTCGTCGAGACCCGCTGGGCCCCGGCCGGTGAGCGCCCCGCCCTCGATGCGGCCCGTGCCGGACAGCCGGATTCTGTGACCGTCACCACAGTCGAGCGCACCGACTTCGTCACCGGTGAGCCCGAGTACGGTCTCCGCTTCTGGGACGCGCAGTCCTCCGCGATCCAGAACTTCGATCGCACCGATGTCTTCCCGTACGACCCGGCCTGGGTACTGGAGGCCTCGTACACCCCGGTGCCAGGTGCCAGACGGGTCGGATTCGAGCACATCCGGGACAACGGCGGCACCCGTGACCTCGCCGTGCCGGGAGACATCGAGCTCACCCTGGACGGCCGGGACTACACACTGAGCGCCTTCGACGACAACGGCACCCTGCTACTCGTGTTCGGTGACCCCACCAACGGCGACATCACCTACGGTGCCGGGCGTTTTCTCTTCGTCACCCGCACCGGCGAGGGCCGCGTCCTCCTCGACTTCAACCGTGCCTTCGTGCCGCCCTGCGGATTCTCCGACCAGTACAACTGTCCGATGCCGCCGCGGCAGAACCGTTTCCACCAGCCCGTCGAGGCCGGAGAGAAGCTCCCCGTCTTCCGCGACGGCTTCCCCGCGCAGCACTGATCAATCCTGCACTTCCCAGCCTCGCAGCACGAAAGCGCGTACACCTCATGAGCATCAAGAAGACCTCCCTGTACGGCGGAGCCACCGCCACCGCCACCGCCCTCGCCCTGACCCTCACAGCCTGCGGCGGGGGCTCCAACACGGGCGGAGCCGCCGCAGGGGCGCACGACAAGAACGCCACGGTCAACATCGGTTCGCTCTACGAGCCGCAGAATCTCGACAACACCGCGGGCGGCGGCCAGGGCGTCACCGAGGCGCTCAACGGCAATGTGTACGAAGGGCTGTTCAGGCTCACCGACGACGGCAAGGTCGAGAATCTGCTCGCCCAGGAGTACAAGGTCAGCGGCGACGGACTCACGTACACCTTCACCCTGCGCGACGGTGTGAAGTTCCACAGTGGCAAGAAGCTCACCAGCCAGGATGTCAAGTACAGCCTCGAGAAAGTGATCGCGAAGGACTCGCAGTCCGCGCGCAAGAGCAATCTCGAGGTCATCAAATCCGTCGAGACGCCCGATGCGCGCACGGTGGAGGTCCGGCTGTCGAAGAAGTCGATCTCCTTCGTCTACAACCTCTCCTACGTGTGGATCATCAACTCCGACGCGAAGAGCCTCAAGACGAGCGAGGACGGCACCGGACCGTACAGGCTGAACAAGTGGACCCGCGGCTCCGCTCTCAGCCTCGACCGGTTCGCCGGCTACTGGGGCGATGCGGCCGCCAGCAAGCAGGTCGTCTTCCACTACTACAAGGACGCCACGGCGCTGAACAACGCGCTGCTGACCAATGCAGTGGACGTCGTCACGAGCGAGCAGTCGCCCGACGCCCTCGACCAGTTCAAGAGCAACCAGAACTACAAGGTCAACGACGGCAACTCGACGACCAAGCTGCTGCTCGCCTTCAACGACAAGGCCAAGCCCTTCACGGACGTCAAGGTCCGCCAGGCCGTCTCCGCCGCCATCGACGACAAGAAGCTGCTGGAGTCGGTCTGGGGCGGCTACGGCAGACCGATCGGCTCCATGGTTCCGCCCACCGACCCGTGGTACGAGGATCTCACCGACGTCAACGCGTACGACACCGCGCGCGCCAAGAAGCTGCTCGCCGAGGCCGGCTACAAGAACGGCTTCGACTTCACCCTCGACACCCCGAACTACGACCCGCACCCGACCGCCGCGACCTTCATCAAGTCGCAGCTCGCCAAGGTCGGCATCACCGTCAAGATCAACACGATCACCCCGGACGAGTGGTACACGAAGGTCTACAAGAACCACGACTTCACGGCCACACTCCAGGAACACGTCAACGACCGCGACCTGGTCTGGTACGGCAACCCCGACTTCTACTGGGGCTACGACAACAAGCAGGTCACCCAGTGGGTCGAGGAGGCCGAGCAGGCGTCCAGCACCGCTGAGCAGACCGAACTCCTGAAGAAGGTCAACCGCAAGACCGCCGAGGACGCTGCCAGCGACTGGCTGTACCTGTACCCGCAGATCGTCGTGGCCAACAGCAAGCTGTCCGGCTACCCGGTCAATGGTCTCAACTCCCAGTTCTTCGCCTACGACATCAAGAAGGGCTGATGGCCCGGTACCTCCTGCGCCGTCTCGCCTTTCTGCTGGTTTCGCTGGCGCTCGCGAGCGTGGTCCTGTTCGTGCTGCTGCGGATGCTGCCGGGCGACCCCGCCAACGCGCTGACCTCGGTGGGCGCCGACCCCGAGCAGATCGCGGCGGCGCGGCACTCCATCGGCTCCGACAAGCCGCTGCCCGAGCAGTTCATCCACTGGATCGGGCAGTTGGCGAGCGGTGACCTCGGTACATCGTTCGTCAGCTCGCTGCCGGTCGGCCCCGAGATCGACTCCCGGCTGAACGTCACCATCCCGCTCACGCTGGCCGCGTTCGTCCTGGCGGTGCTCATCGCCGTTCCGGTCGGCTTCGTGGCCGCACACCGACGCCGGACCTGGTACGGCGCGCTGCTCAACGGAGTGTCCCAACTGGGCATCGCCGTCCCAGTGTTCTGGCTCGGCATGATCCTCATAGCCGTCTTCGCCCTGAACGCCGGCTGGCTTCCCGCGGGCGGCTTCCCGCAGGACGGCTGGTCACAGCCGGCCGAGGCGATCCGCTCACTCGCCCTGCCCGTCATCACCATCGCACTCGTGATGAGCGCCTCGCTGATCCGCTACGTCAGGTCGGCCGCACTCGACGTACTGGGAAGCGACTATCTGCGCACCGCGCGAGCCATGGGCTCGTCGTTCGGACAGGCCATGTGGCGGCACGGGCTTCGCAACGCCTCCGTACCGGTGATCTCGATCCTCGGCATCGAGCTGGCGTCCACGCTGCTGGGCGCTGTGGTCGTGGAGTCCGTTTATGCGCTCCCGGGCCTCGGCTCCCTGCTCGCGACCGGCATCGCGCAGCACGACTACCCGGTGATCCAGGGCGTGCTGTTCGTCTCCACGCTCGCAGTGCTGATCATCGGCTTCGCGGCCGACTTCGCACAGCGGATCATCGATCCGCGGCTGCGCGGCAGGCTCTCGGGAGGTGCCCGATGAAGCAGTCGACGAGGCGCTCGTACACATTGACCATCGGATGCGTCCTGGCCGGCCTGATCGCCGTGCTCGCGCTGGTCTCGCTCTTCTGGCTCCCGTACGCCGCCGACGACACGTCCGGCGGACGTCTCACGGGCCCCGGTGCGGGCCATCTCCTCGGCACGGACAAACTCGGCCGCGATCTGTTCACCCAGCTGATGACCGGCTCCCGTATCGCCTTCGAAGCGGGCCTGGGATCGGTTCTCATCGCGGCCGCCCTCGGTGGCACGCTGGGCGTGCTGGCCGCGTACGCGCAGGGCTGGCTGGACGACACGCTCTCCGCTTTCCTCGACATCCTGATCGCCTTCCCGACGCTGCTGCTGGCGATGCTCATCGTCGCCGCCCGCTCGGCCACGCTGGGGTCCGCCGTGCTGGCGATCGGCCTCGCGCAGAGCGCGGTCGTGGCACGGCTGGTGCGGATCCTGGTCAAGCGGGTCCTGGCACAGGACTACATCACGGCCGCGCGCACATCGGGCACGTCGTGGCCGCGGATCGTGGCCGGGCACGTACTGCCCAACATCTGGCCGACGCTCGTGGTGAACCTGGCCCTCCAGTTCGGGCTCGCGGTGCTGGCCGAGGCCGGCCTGTCCTACCTGGGTCTGGGGGCGCCGCCGCCCAACGCCTCGTGGGGCCACATGCTCCAGGAGGCGCAGGCCACCTTCACCACGGCCCCGGCAGGCGCGCTGGCCCCCGGCATCCTTCTCGTCCTGCTCGTCATCGGCGTGAACCTCGTCGCCGACGGACTGCGCGACACCCTCGACCCTGCGGCCCGGCGGAGGCGCGCATGAACATCCTCGACGTACGCGACCTCACGATCCGTACGGCCGGCGGGCGCATCCTCGTCGACGGCCTCTCGCTGACCATGGCCCCCGGCGAACGCCTGGGCCTCATCGGAGAGTCGGGCTCCGGGAAATCGCTGACCACCCTCGCCGTACTCGGCCTACTGCCCGACGGCATGACGGCCACCGGCAGCGCCGAGCTCGCCGGCACCCAGATCGTGGGCGCGAGCGAGAAACAGCTCACGGGTGTACGGGGCCAGGACGCCGCCATCGTCTTCCAGGAGCCACTCACCGCACTCGATCCGCTGATGCGCGTCGGCAGGCAGATCGCCGAACCGCTGCGCAGAAGGCGAGGGCTGAAGGGCGCCGAACTGAAGCACGCTGTCGCAGCAGCACTGGAGCAAGTGCGGCTGCCCGAGCCCGACCGCATCGCCCGCGCCTTCCCGCACGAGATCTCCGGCGGCCAGCGCCAGCGCATCGCACTCGCCATGGCACTGGCCTGCGACCCGAAGCTGCTCATCGCGGACGAGCCAACCACCGCCCTCGACGTCACCGTGCAGTCCGACATGCTCGACCTGCTCGACACCCTCGTACGGGAACGGGACATGGCCGTCCTCTTTGTCAGCCACGACCTCGCGGTCGTCTCGAAGGTCACCGATCGCGTCCTTGTCATGAAGGACGGTCGCGCCGTCGAGGAGGGCGACGTTCGCGAGATCGTGCGGACCCCGCGTCAGGAGTACACCAAGGCGCTGGTGGCAAGCGCGCGGCAGCTGGAATCAGCTCTGGACCTGAGGAGCGCGCGATGACGCACGTACTGGAGCTGAACGAAGCCTCCTTCAGCTACCGAGGACACACCGCGCCCGTCATCGACGGCATATCCCTCACCGTCGAGACCGGGCAAAGCCTCGCTCTCGTCGGCGAATCGGGGGCGGGCAAGACGACTCTGCTGCGGCTGCTGCTCGGGCTCGCCCGGGCAACCTCCGGCACCGTCCGGTTCGACGGCGAGGAGCTGAAACCGCGCGACAGCGAGCAGATGCGGCGTTTCAGGCGCAGTGTGCAGTGCGTCTTCCAGGACCCGTACTCGTCGCTGGACCCGCGTCAGCGCGTCGGCAGCATCGTGTCCGAACCACTGCGTTCTCTCGGTATCGACAGCCGGGTCACCGCCGTGCCCAAGGTGGCCCACGCCCTGGAGCGGGTCGGTCTCCCGGCCGACGCGGCGATGCGCTATCCACACGAATTCTCGGGCGGCCAGCGCCAGCGCATCGCGATTGCCCGCGCGACCGTGTGCGACCCGCGAGTGCTGCTCGCCGACGAGCCCGTAAGCGCACTCGACGTCACCACTCGCGTCAAGGTCGTCGACCTGCTCAACGAGTTGAAGCAGGAGCAGGGCCTGACTCTCGTCATGGTCTCCCACGACTTGTCGGTGGTCGCCTCGCTGTGCGAACGCACCGCCGTCCTGGAGAGCGGCCACATTGTTGAACAGGGCGAGACCGCACAGGTGCTGGGCGCTCCCGCGCACCCGTACACGCGTCGCCTCGTCGAAAGCGTGCCGCGACTGCCCGCTTGAGCGGTGGGCGCGCGCCTACGGCGACTCGATGACTTCGATGTCCGGTCCGTACCGGGCGGGCGGCATCGAGCGGCGGTCGGCGAGTCGGCCACCAGCCGCCGGCTCACCCACGCATGGCCGTCGATGTGTACGGGAACACCTCCCGGCCGCATCGCTGACGTTCCTCAAGCAGCACGGTCGGGACCGGGCGGCTCCCTCCCTGGGGTGCCGTCCGGTCCCTGTCCTGCCGGGTGGTCAGGTCGTGTCGGGGTCGACCACGGCCCGGCCCTTGGCGCGCTTGCCCACGACGGCTGCCGCCGCGACCGCGCTGCCCGCGAAGGCAAGGGCGACCATCCATGGCTGGTTGAAGACGTGCCGGGTGGCGTGGTCGAGGGAGTACCGGCCGGGTCCGGTCAAGCCGATCACACCAGCGGTGAAGCCGAGGAAGGCCGGGTACTCGTAGCCGCCGCCCTGTGCGAAGAATCCGGCGGGAGCGTGGACAGCCACGGCGCCGGCCATCGCACCGATAGCGGCCGCCCCGGCCGCCGGAGTGGCGAGGCCGAGGGCCAGCAGTGCGCCGCCGCCCGCCTCGCCGAGCCCAGCGGCGACCGCGCTGTGCTTCGGCGGGTGGAAGCCCATGGCCTCCATCGCGGCGGTGGTTCCTTCGATGCCTCCGCCGCCGAACCAGCCGGCCAGCTTCTGGGTGCCGTGCGCGGCCAGTACCGCGCCGGTACCGACGCGCAGGACGAGCAGGCCGAGGTCACGCCGGTCGAGGCAGGCCATGAGAGTCTCCGCAAGGTCCGGGGGGTCAGTGGGCTTCGACGCGCCACCCGCGCCGAGGCGGACAGGCGCCACGGTTCCACTTTCCGTGACCCGGGCCGCCGACGTGTCCTGGTGTTACGCCGTCCGAGGGACGACCGCACTCGCGGCTCTGCGACGTACGCCATTGTGCAACTTGTTGCACAATGGCGTTTCGGTGGTCTACAACTGGCGCAACGACACTGCGCGAGGAGCCGCTTCATGAGCCCGTACCCGAATCTGCTGAGCCCGCTCGACCTCGGGTTCACCACCCTCCCCAACCGGGTGCTGATGGGGTCGATGCATATCGGTCTGGAGGAGGTCGAGCGCGGCTTCGAGCGGATGGCCGCCTTCTACGCGGAACGCGCCCGGGGCGGCGTCGGCCTGATCGTCACCGGTGGCATCGCTCCGAACGCCCGTGCCTGCTCACTCCCCGGCGGCGCCAAGATGACCACCGAGGCGGAGGCCGAGCAGCATGCGCGGGTCACCGCCGCCGTGCATGGGGCGGGCGGCCGGATCGCCATGCAGATCCTGCATTTCGGCCGGTACGCACACCATCCGGACCTGGTTGCGCCGAGCGCGATCCAGGCGCCGATCAGCGCGTTCACTCCGCACGCCCTTGACGACGACGAGGTCGAGGAGACCATCGAGGACTTCGCCAGGGCCGCCGAGCTCGCGCAGCGTGCCGGGTACGACGGTGTCGAGATCATGGGCTCCGAGGGCTATCTGATCAACGAGTTCATCGCCGCCGCCACCAATCACCGCACCGATCGCTGGGGCGGCTCGTACGAGAACCGCATCCGGTTCCCCCTCGAGATCGTGCGCCGGGTCCGCGAACGGGTCGGCAGCGATTTCATCCTGATCTACCGGCTCTCGATGCTGGATCTGGTGCCCGGCGGTTCCTCGCTGGAGGAGGTGGTGCAGCTCGCCCGCGAGATCGAGGCCGCCGGCGCGACGATCATCAACACGGGAATCGGCTGGCACGAGGCCCGTATCCCCACCATCGCCACCTCGGTGCCACGCGGTGCCTACACCTGGGTCACCGAAAAGGTGCGCGGCGCCGTCTCCGTACCGCTGGTGACGAGCAACCGCATCAACACCCCCGAGGTCGCCGAGGAGATCCTCGCCTCGGGGCGGGCGGACATGGTGTCGATGGCCCGGCCGTTTCTCGCCGACCCGGACTTCGTCGTCAAGGCGTCCGAGGGCCGCGCCGACGCGATCAACACCTGCATCGGCTGCAACCAGGCCTGCCTGGACCACATCTTCAGTGGCCAGGTCACCTCCTGCCTGGTCAATCCGCGGGCCTGCCACGAGACCGAGCTCCCTTTGTCGCCGACCCGCACCGTCAAGCGGGTGGCGGTCGTCGGCGCCGGGCCCGCCGGTCTCGCGTGCGCCGTAGCGGCGTCCGAGCGCGGTCACGAGGTGACGCTCTTCGACGCCGCCGAGGAGATCGGCGGCCAGCTGAATGTGGCGCGCAGGGTTCCCGGCAAGGAGGAGTTCAACGAGACGCTGCGCTACTTCCGTACCCGGCTCGCGCAGGAGAAGGTCGAGCTGCGGCTCGGTACACGTGCCACGGCCGATATGCTCGAAGGCTTCGACGAGGTCGTCCTCGCCACCGGTGTCACGCCCCGCTCCCCCGCGATACCGGGCCTGGACCACCCCAGCGTGGTCAGCTACCTCGATGTACTGCGTGACGGCGCGCAGGTCGGCGACCGGGTCGCCATCATCGGGGCGGGCGGTATCGGCTTCGACGTCGCCGAGTTCCTGACGGACTCGGGCGATGCGGCAAGCCTCGACCCCGAGGTGTTCTTCCGGCAGTGGGGCGTCGACACCGACTACCGCGACCGGGGCGGGCTCCGCGCCCCGGAGCGTCCGAAGACGCCGCGCACCGTCCATCTGATCCAGCGCAAGACCAGCAAGGTCGGTGCGGGACTGGGCAGGACGACCGGGTGGATCCACCGAACCGAGCTGCGGCACCGCGGCGTCACGATGATCGCGGGCGCCGCCTACGACCGGATCGACGACGACGGACTGCACCTCACGGTCGACGGCGAACAGCACCTTCTGCCGGTCGACACGGTGGTGCTCTGCGCGGGCCAGGAGCCGCGCCGCGAGCTGTTCGAGCAGCTGCTGGCGGCCGGCCGCCCGGCGCATCTGATCGGCGGCGCCGATGTGGCCGCCGAACTGGATGCCAAGCGCGCGATCCGCCAGGGCACGGAGCTCGCGGCTTCGCTGTAACGGATCCGGAAGCCCCCGGCCCGGGCGCTTCCGACCGGCCCGGCACCTCCGTCATGGGGCCACTGCCCGGCCGTCCTTAGGATGCACCCCATGTCACTCCCGCATGCGATCCTCACCGCCCTGCTCGAAAAGCCGTCGTCGGGGCTGGAGCTGACCCGCAGGTTCGACCGGTCGATCGGCTATTTCTGGTCCGCCACGCACCAGCAGATCTACCGCGAGCTGGGGAAGCTGGAGCAGGCCGGGCAGATCCGGGCGCTGCCGTCGGAGCAGCCCTCCCGTGGGCAGAAGAAGGAGTACGAGGTACTGCCCGCGGGCCGGGAGGCGCTGTCCGCATGGGTGGCCCGCTCCGAGGACCCCAAGCAGATCCGGGATCCGCTGCTGCTGCGGATGCGGGCGGCGGCGGTTGTCGGGGCGCCCGGCCTGGATGCGGAGCTGCGCCGCCATCTGGGGCTGCACCGTCGGCAGCTGGCGGAGTACCTGGAGATCGAGGAGCGGGACTTCCCGCCCGAGCGGAACTCCGACGAGGACCGGCTGCGGCATCTGGTTCTGCGTGGCGGCATCGATCTGGAGAACTTCTGGATCGGCTGGCTGACGCGGGCACTGGCCCAGGACGAGGAGGCGAGTGCGTAGGTGGGTTGTTTCAGCACCTGATAGTTCGGCGGGCAGATGTCACGTCTTCGCGACATGCCCCCGGCGGGCGGCGGGCATCGCTTCCGGTCGGTCTTGTTACGGTCCGCCCACCGGGGTCCGGCCCAGTTCCGGTCGTAGCGTCGGCCGGCCCATCGGCCCTCGGCTCCCGATCACGACCACCAACGGCCTGCTTCGGCAATACTTCCCCACCTTAGACCGACCGGCAAATGGGGGGTGGGCAAGGAGCGGGGCTGGGTGCGTGCAGCTGCAAGGCGGAGGAGGGAGGCAACGCGGAGCGTTGGTGATTGACGACAACGCCGCAGATGTGCGTGCCCAGCCCCGCGACGCCGCCTCCCATTTGCCGGTCGGTCTTAGAGCCTGTCGGGTGGCCGGTTGGTTACGCTGCGATGAGGTCCTCGACGGTGCGGGCTCGTGCGGTCTTGCGGTGGGATTCATGGCTCCACCGCA
>NZ_JBEOVN010000054.1:0-38696 GCF_040295565.1 Streptomyces sp. NPDC002785
GTTCTGGTTCGCGGACCAGCGGTTCGCGAACCCGCCCTCCTGTGTGACCGACCGACGAGAGAAGACGACTGCATGGCTCGGAAGAGGAAGACCGACGGCCGTACGCCGCGTCGGACCTTCTGGTTCAGAACACTGATCGCGATCGCGGCGTGCGGTGCCGCAGTGGGTGGCCTGGCCGCCTACCGGACCTTCTCCGACGACACCACCGAGCGGCCGGTGACGATGGAGGAGGCGTCCAGGCTGGCGCTGTCGCGGCTGAATCTGTACCAGGCCAGTCCCGTGGCGGTGACCCTCACCGCCACCGAGGGCGGCGGAGTGGTGGTGCGGGTCAGGGCAGTCGTGGACTACCGAACCCATCGGGCCGTGGGGAGTTACCAGGTCACCGGTGCCGCCGGCGCCTCCAGACCCCCCGGAGCCACCGGGCCCGCCGCCGGGCAGCTCGACCACGGCCTGATCGTCTGGGACAACGGCGGCCTCGGCCTGGCCCCCGCGCCCAAGGGAGACAAAAGCCCGCCCTGGCAGCAGGCCGAACACATCCCGCGCTCGGGCTGGTCCGCGCGCTCCTACACGACCGATCCCCTGGACGCCGGGCTCCAGTTGCTGATCGGGCTCGGCGCGGACCGCCCCGACAACCCACTGCTGCTGGCACAGTCCGGGGCTCGCTGGCTGGAGCGTGACCGCATCGACGGCCGCAGCTACGACCGGTTCGCCGGGCCTCGCGCCCAGGGCGCCACGCCCAGTGCGGGGCCCGACGGCGGACGGTCGCCGCTGACGTACTGGGTCGACGGTGACGGCGGCCTGCGGCGGGTGACGATGCGGATGTCGGGACTGGGGACCCCGACCACCGTGGACTTCTCCGGGCGTGACAGCCGCGCGAAGCTCCCCGAGGCTCCGTGGGCCACCGGCTGACAACTCCGTGCCCGTGCGTCCCGGCTTCCGCGGTTGCCGATGGCCATCCTCAATTCACCTTTCAGGGCGGCATGGTGAAGCGGGGCCGAGTCCACCGGAGCGCTGTGCTCAGCGCGAGTGCGGTACGGCGTCCGCGTCCTTCGGGAGCGGGTACGCGGCCGCGTCGACGGCCCCCGGCAGGTCGGTCGCCGGGCGGCCCGGGGCCGTTGGGTCCGGCATGGACGGCTGGGCGGGTGGGGCCGGCACCTGGCTGAACGGGACACCGGGCGGCGCCTGCACCGGAGCCGTCCGGCCGGTGGGCAGCGCGCCCCGACCGTGGGTGCCGCAGCCCGCGCGACCCTCCAGGCCGTTCGGGCTCTGGGTGGCGGGCCGGTTGCCCGCGAAACAGTTGCCGGGGTCGACCGAGGCCAGCACGAGGTCGATGCCGTTGCCGGTTGCGCGGTTGCCCTCGACGCGATTGCCGCTCGCCGGATGCCCCGGCGGGTCGGTGACGACCACCCCGGCCGCCCGGTTGCCCCGGACCAGGTTGCGCTGGATGCGGTTCCCGGTGCCGCCGCCGATGCCGATGCCGATGCCGAAGCCCCCGTCCGCCTGCTCGGGCGTGTCGGCGGCGTTGTTGTCGGCGACCACGTTGCCCGCGATCAGCGCGCCGTGCTGCGGGGCGAGGGCCTCCAGATCATTGGAGTTGGCCGTGATGCCGACCCGGTTGCGGGCGACGCGGTTGCCCAGCAACGACAGGGCGTCCGAAGCATTGGTCAGTTCGATGCCGACCGCGTTGCGCTCCACGGTGTTGCCGCGGACGACGGTGTTGCAGGGCTTGCACTGGCCGACGTAGATGCCGGAGTCGGCGTGCCCGGAGGCGTAGGAGTCCTCGATCACGCCGTCGCGTGCGTCAAAGGCGTAGATGCCGTACAGGCCGTTGTTGTACGCCGTGACCCGGGTCGCGCGGAAGCCCCGGACGGGCGGGAAACGGGTGGTGTCCAGCGGGTCGTACGCGGAGCCGCCGGCGCCGCGCTGTTGCAACCGTTCGTCGGTGACGCCGGTGAACAGCACGCCGTTGGCGAGGTAGCCGTGCACGGTGAGGTTCTCGACCACCGAGCCGGCGCCGGTCACGGTGATGCCGTTGGCCAGACGCACACCGCCGTCGAAGACCACCTTGTTGCGGTCCGTTCCGCGCAGCACCATGCGGGGCTTGGTGACGCGCACGCTCTCCCGGTACACGCCCGGGCCGATCAGCACCGTCTCGCCCTCACGAGCGACGTCCACCGCCTGCTGCACCGAGGGGAAGTCCTGCGGAACGCGCAGCACGCTCCCGGCCGGATGCCGCGCGTCGGCGGACGTCGACCCCGTTGTGGAGCACCCGGTGGCCGCCATCGCGATCGCGACGAGCAGCACCGACAGACGCAGCGCCGCCCGGGACGCCGGTGCCCGGAACGTCGGTGCCCGGAACACCGCCGCCGGGACTGCCGAGCGGGTCAACAGGCGTTGTGAAGACAGGATTTGCATGGCAGATGTTTTATCGTCTCCAATAGGCGTATGCCCACCGAACAGGGAAATGCGCCGGATCCGTCCCGACCTGCGGCAACCGGTTTGGGGCGGCGCCGGGCACTGCTCGCCGGTGGAGCGGTGCTCGCCGCCGGGATCGGCGCGGCGGCCGACGAACTGGCGAGAGACGACCGGACAACCGGCCGTGCCACTACCGGCGCCCCGCCGACCGCGGCCGCGATTCCCTTCCACGGCGCCCGACAGGCAGGTGCTACGACACCTCAGCAACCGGCGACACACCTGCTCTCCTTCGACCTCCCGCAGACCTCCGCAGCCACCGACCGGAAGACCCTGCGCAGCGTCCTCGGCGCGCTGACCCGCACGCTCGCCACCGCAGCCTCCGACGCCCCGCCGGACCCGCGACTCCAAAACGGCGGGGCGACCCGGCTCACCTCCCTGGTCGGCATCGGCCCCGCCCTCGCCGCCCGGCTCGACCTCAACGTCCCTGCCGCACTCGGCGAGTTGCCGCCCTTCCCCGGCGACCGCCTCGACCCGCACCGCAGCAACGGCGATCTCCTGGTCCAACTGTGCGCAGCCGACCGCTGGACCCTCACCGTCGTCGCCGAACTCGCCGGCACGGCCGCGCACGCCGCCGGCGCCGTACCGCGCTGGACCCAGTCCGGCTTCCTGGCCCACACGGCCCCGGGCACCACCCCGCGCAACTTGTTCGGCTCCAAGGACGGCACCGCCAACCCCGATCACAAGGCGGCCGAGCAGTGGGTCTGGGGCCCATCCGGATCCCACCGGAACGGCACCGTCCTGGTCTACCGCAGGATCCGCATGGACGTCCCCGGCTTCGCGGCCCTCCCCGAGGGCCGGCGCGACCGGGTGATCGGCCGCCGCGCCCGTGACGGCGCCCCCCTCAGCGGCACCGCCGAGCATGACGAGCCGGACGTCTACGCCAAGAACCCCGACGGTTCCTACGTCATCCCCGCCACCGCCCACGTGCGTCTCGCCAGTCCCCGCTTCGACGGCGGTGCCCGTATGCTCCGCCGCAGCTACAGCTACGACGACGGCCCGACCGACCGTGGCATGCTCTTCTGCGCCTTCATGCGCGACCCCGCCCAGTTCACCCGCGTCCAAAACCGCCTGGCCGCCCGCGACGCCCTCAACCCGTTCCTCCAACACCAGGCCTCGGCCGTGGCCTACGTCCTGCCCGGCGCCGCGCCCGCCGGGACTCTCGGCGAACAGCTCTGGACATGAACTCCGCCTCGCGCCGGCGCGGCAGGCGGTCTGGGTGAGGTGCTCGACGCTGGTCCCGGTGACACCGGCAGCCAGCACGGACGACGACGGCGGGTTCGGTGACTTGCCGCCTGCCGAGGCCGCCTGGTCGGTGAGGACCGCTGCCAGGGGCTTGCCCAGGCACTCCGCGTCCGCTCGGAAACCGGGGTCGGTGGCGAGGGTGTCCCCCTTGCCGTCCGGCGTGCCCGGCCAATGAGGCGCGTGCGGCCAAAAGAGTGTTGTCCGGTGGGTCTACGGGGCACGGGATACGGAGTTTCGGGAGACTGGCCGCCAGTACTGAGGGTGCCTCCTGACAGCCGGTCCCGGAGGGGCGATTTCCGGCCACAACACAACGCCCCGTACGCTGCAACACATCGGTCACCAACGGTCGGCCGGGAGAGAAGGACGACAACATGACCTCCGAGATCAACACACTCGGCACCATCGATGCAACAACTGCCTTGCTGGAGGCGGAACTTCCTCGCCTGGAAGAGCACCAGCAGGCTATGGAAAAGGAACTCGCGGCTGTCACCGAGCGTCTGGAGTCGGTGCGGACCGCTCTGTCCGCCCTGCGTGTGCTGTCCACCGCTCCTGTTCCCTCCGCGAACACGGTGGCGAAGACGGAGGCGGACGACGTCAAGGCGGAGAACGTCAAGGCGGAGGCGGAGAGTGTTGCCGCTCCCAAGATTCCGCAGCAGGCCAAGGGTTCCATCGGCTCCGCCGTCCAGGCAGAGGCCCCGCAGGAGCCGGCAGAGGCCGCCCCCGCGCGCCGCACCGCCCGGAAGGCGTCTGCGCCCAAGAGCCGCAAGCAGGCTCCCGCCAAGCCGAAGAGCGAGCGCGGACAGGCCAAGAAGGCCGTCGCCACGAAGTCCACCAAGGCCGCGAAGGCCACCGCGCCCGCCAAGGACGCCAAGCCCGCGAAGGACGCCGCGCCCGCGAAGGACGCCAAGCCCGCGAAGGCCAGGGCACCGAAGAAGGCAGCGCCTGCGGCGCCTGCCACTCCGGCCGTCGACGACAGCGGCAGCCTCACCGAGATGGCCATGAAGGTGCTGTCCACGTTCGGCAACACCCCTGTCCGTGCCCGTGAGGTCACGAAGGCGCTGGGGCGTGAACTCACCCCCAACAGCATCAACACGGTGCGCAGCACGCTCGACCGGCTCGTCGCTACGTCCCGGGCCCACCGCGCCGGCCGGGGCCTCTACCAGGCACCCGCCAACTGACGCCTCCCGCAAGGGAACCTGTTCAGACCGCCCCCGTCACGGCTCGAAGGCCGGGACGGGGGCGAAGGCGCTCCTGCATCGCGCATCGGTCGGTTGGCTGGTTGGTTGATCCCGGTGGATTTTCGGCACGCTCTGCAGGTTGCCGACATGACCGTGACCTGGGTTGCCGGGGCGCACGGAACCCGAGGAGTTCTCTCTCAAGCCCGGGTTCCGGCCGACCGGGGAGACCAGCGGGGACCAGGTCGTCGGTGAGTCGGAGCTCGGGAACGCGTAGTCCCGCGTGTGTGCCGCTTGCGCGCTACGGGTGTTGTGGCCAGAAACGGACACCGGGCGCTGCGCTCCTGCGGGGTGTGACCCAGTGGATCACGAACGCTTTGGGCGGGGGCCCTGGTCATGTTGTCGGTGGCATGACCTATTCTTCGCTCACTCGTCACACGTGCAGCACAAGATGCACACATCAGCTGTCGCCCGACAGCTGCACGTTGTGGCCCCACACTCGTTCCGGGGGGTTCGAACCATCGTGCGTATGCGCACTCTCCCGGCCGCCACAGCACTGGCGGTCCTCTTCAGCTCGGCGGTACTCACCGCCGCACCGGCATCCGCCGACACCACCAGGCCCATCGCGGTCTCGGACGCCGACGACACGGTCGTCGACGGTCTCCACCAGCGGCTGTACTTCAGCGACCGGTCCCAGGGCAAGATCGTCGTCACCGACTACACCGGCAAGGTCGTCACCACGCTCACCGGCCTGGCCCAGGTCCGTGACCTCGAACTGAGCCCGGACTCGGGCACGCTGTACGCCGCGGTCCACGGCGCCGACAAAATCGTCGCCATCGACACGGTGACCTTCACGCAGACCGCCGAGTACCCGACCGGCGACAAGACCATCCCCTCCCGGCTCGCCTACGCCGACGGCAAGCTGTGGTTCGGGTACGGCGACCAGTGGGACTCCGGGCTCGGCTCCGTCGACCTGTCCGCCGAGACGCCCACGGTGACGCTGGACCTGGCGGCCGGACACGACTTCGCAAGCCCGCCCGAGCTCTACGCGGACCCCGACAACCCGGGCACGCTGCTCGCCCTCGACGCGCACATCAGCTCCGCCCCGATCATCGTCTACGACATCTCCTCCGGTACCCCGGTCATCCGCGTGTCCGCCAAGAAGGGGGGCTTCTACAAAGACGCGGCCCTCACCCCGGACGGCCAGAACGTCGTCGTGGCCGGGCCCGGGAACCGGGCGCTCACCGAGTACCGGCTCTCGGACCTGGAACAGGTGCGCACCTACCCCGTCCCCGACGAACCGGAGACGGTCAGCGTCGCTCCGGACGGCACGGTCGCGGCGACCGTCCTCGACACCGCCGACCTCGGCGACACGTACGTCTTCTCCGGCGGCAGCGACAAGCCCGCCAGCGTCCGCAACCTGTCGCACAACTGGATGCCCTGGTTCGGGCACTCGATGAACTGGTCGGCCGATGGCGGGAAGCTGTTCGTGCTGACCGGGTCCTACGAGACCACCCAGTTCCACGCCATCGACGAGCCCCGCAAGTACGTCGGCACGCTCAAGGCCGATGCCCCCACCACCGCCACCCGCGCGAAGTCGCTCACCGTCAAGGGCTCGCTCACCGCCGGCCTCGCGCTGCCCGCCGGGACCCCGCTGACCGTCACCCGCACCGACATGGAGTCGCCGAAGGGGAAGTCGCTCGGCACCAAGTCGCTCGGCACGGGCGGCAAGTTCTCCTTCACGGACACCCCGCCGGCCGGCAGCAAGGTCACGTACACGGTGACGTACGCCGGTGACGCCACGCACACCTCGGCGACCGCCTCGGACACCGTCGACGTCTCCCGCGCCACGCCCACGCTGACGCTGAACAACAACGGCAAGGTGTACGACTACGGCAAGGACGTCGCGTTCACGGCGCACCTCGGCACGACGTACAACAACCGCACGGTCGAGATCTGGTCCGACCCCTTCGGGGCGGACAAGCCGAAGAAGCTGGTGAAGACCGGCAAGGTCAACTCCAGCGGCAACCTGTCGGTCACCCTGGACATGACCCGGGACACCGCGGTCACCGCCGTGTTCAAGGGCGACGCCCGCTACGCCCCGAAGTCGGTCAAGTCCACGGCGTACGCGCGGGTGAAGGTCTCGACGGCGCTGTCCAAGCACTACAAGACCGGCAAGATCGGCTCCACGACGTACCACTACTTCCACAAGAACACCGACGTCATCTCCACGACGACGATGAGCTACTACAAGGGCCGCAAGCAGCGGATCGAACTCCAGGTGTACTACCAGGGCAAGTGGTACAACGGGGCCGCCGAGTACTTCAAGCTCGGCACCAACGGAAAGTCGGCCGTCAACCTGGGCCACTCCGGCAAGTCCGGCATCCGCGCCCGCGTGCGTTCCTCGTACCTCAACTCCGCTTCCGGGGACACCGTGAACTCGACGACGCACGGAGGCTGGAAGTACTTCATCTTCACCAGCTGATGCACGGCCGAGGTCTCATGAGGCTGTGACGTCAGGGGCGCGTTCCCCCGCGGGGACGCGCCCCGGTGCTGTCCCCATTGCGTTCTCCGCCCCCGGGGCAGCGGGCGATCAGGCTCCGTGACGTCCCGCTGACCGCGGTCAACTCGGCGAGCGAGACACATGCCCCACATGGCCGTGGGCAGAACCGATTCAGCAGTTCCCGTCCGGGTGAAGAATCCCCGCATCCGGCAGTAACCGCAGGTCAGCGACACAGACTTGGGTCGGTTCTGAATGCTTTCCTGCACAAGGAGTGCCCTTCATGCGTCTTCGTTCCACCGTGGCTGCCGCCTTCGGCGCGCTCGCGCTCATCGTGGCCGTGCCGACCTCGGCCGGTGCGGCCTGCGGCAACTTCGGCTACACGTACAGCGGTCTCGACGGCTCCCCCCAGGTCGCCTACCTGGTCGACCCGCCGAGCTGGGAATGCATCACCCTGCCCGAGGTCGGCGACCCCCATTCGTCGAGCCCCGCGCGCTCTCCGCGGAACAACACCGACGCGACCGCCACCGTCTTCACCGGCCCCGACTGCGACGGCGACTACTTCACTCTCCGGCCGCACGGTGGCCACGCCTCCAGCCGGCTGAAGCTCCGCTCGGTCGTCTTCAGCTGATCTCTCTCGCCGCCGCCGGTTCCTCACCCCGTGATCAGGGTCTGCAGCGCGGGCGCGTACAGGTCCGCGATGTGTTCGGGGGTGGCCTCCGCGCCCGCGCCCTCGCGGTGGAGGCTGAGGGTGGCGCCGAGGCCGAGGAGGTGGCCTGCGATCAGTTCGGCGCGCAGGGTGCGTTCGGGGCCGGTGAGGCGGGCGGCCAGGGAGTCGGTGACCTGTTCGTGGAAGCGGTCGCGCAGCAGGGAGCGTTCGTCGCGGTTGCCGAGCGAGAACACGACCCGCAGCAGTGGGTCGGACTGCAGTTCCCGGCGGCGGCTCACCAGCGTCACCACCATGTGGCGGCCCAGCATGTCGAGCGGGGCGTCGAAGAGTTCGGCGGCTGCGGGGCCGAAGTCGGCGACGGTGTTGAAGAGTTCTTCCTTGCGGCCGAAGTGCTTGACGACCAGGGACGGACTCACTCCGGCGTCGGCCGCTATCCCCCTTATGGTCACCTCGGCGTACGGGCGCTGTGTGAACGCCCGGCGGGCGGCACGCAGGATCGCGTCCCGGCCCGTGCCCGGATCGACAGCGGTCGGCTCCGGCTCCCGACCCGGGGCCGGAGCCGGGGCCGGAACGGTGGCCTGGCGGCTGGTCATGCGCCCTCCTGGATCGGCATCGTCCGCACACCGTCCTTCCGGTCACCCGGGGCGTTGCGGCTCTCTTCGACCGTACCCGTCGCAGGCGTACGGCTGCCCGGCAGGCACAGCGTGACCAGCAGCGCCGCGAGCGCCGCGCCCGCCGCGATCAGGAAAACCACCTGGTAGGCATGGAGCGTCGGGGCCGTCCGGCCTCCCACCACGAACGTGAGGTTGGCCAGGACCGCGGCCACCGTCGCGCTGCAGAAGGCCTGCCCGATCGACCGCATCAAGGTGTTGAGGCCGTTGGCCGCGCCCGTCTCGCCGACCGGGACGCCGCGCATGACCAGCGCGGGCAGCGCCGAGTACGCGATGGCCGTTCCCGAGGCGACGACCGTCGCACCGGCGATGATCGTCCAGAGACTGTGGCTGGTGAAGTACCGCACCACATATCCGGCCGCAATCGCCCCCGCCGCCAGCGCCAGGCTGACCTTCGGACCGTACTTCGCGGAGATCCGCGCCGAGACCGGCGAGAGCGCCACCATCATCACGCCTCCCGGCAGCAGACACAGTCCGCTGACGACGAGCGAGGCGCCGAGCCCGTAACCCGTCGCCTTCGGCTCCTGCACCATCTGCGCGGTGACCAGGGAATTCGCGTAGAAGGCGAAACCGATCAGCAGGGCGGCGACGTTGGTGAGCAGGACGGCCGGGCGGGCCGAGACCCGCAGATCGACCATGGGCGTCGGAACGCGGAGCTCGTACGCGCCCCAGAGCAGCGCCACGACCACGGCGGCCACCAGCAGGCCCACCGTCCGGGCCGATGTCCAGCCCCAGTCGGCGCCCTGGGTGACCGCGAGCAGCAGACAGACCAGGGCACCGGACAGCCCCAGCGCACCAACGGCGTCGAAACGGCCGCGGGTGCGGAGCGGGGACTCCGGTACACACCACAGCACCAGCACGATGTCGATGACGCCGATCACTCCCGACACCCAGAACATCGTGTGCCAGTCGAAGTTCTCGACGACGAGCGCCGCGACCGGCAGCCCGACCGCCGCGCCGATGCCGAGAGTCGAGCTCATCAGCGCGACGGCGGACAGCACACGCTCGGGCGGGAGTTCGTCGCGCAGGATGCTGATGCCCAGCGGTACGACGGCGAGCGCCGCACCTTGTAGCGCGCGGCCGGTGATCAGTACCCCGATGTGGGAGCTGACCGCGCACAGGACCGAGCCCACCACCAGCACCACGAGCGAGGCGACGAGCACCCTGCGCTTGCCGTACATGTCACCGACCCGGCCCAGTACGGGCGTGAAGACGGCGCCGGTGAGCAGGGTGACGGTGACCAGCCAGCTGGCAGCGGCCGGGGTGGCGCCGGTGAGGGCCGGGATGTGCGGGAGCAGCGGTACGACGATCGTCTGCATGACCGCGACCACCACACCGCAGAAGGCCAGCACGCCGACGGCGAAGCGGGGGTGCGGGGCTTTGTCCGTGGCGGCGGTCGGGGCGGGTATGTCCGCGGGCATGGGTCTCCGTACGGGGGCTGGGCGGCAGGGGCTTCACGCAGGGGTGCACGCTTGTTCACCTCCAGGGTAAACGCTTGTGCACCCCCTCGGCGACGCAAAGTCCGCACATCGCGTTAGCCTCGAAGACCCGGGCTCCGAGCCGAGCCCGGACCACACGGACAAGAAGGCGAAGGTGGCTGCGATGGCGAAGGTTCCGGCAGCGGCAGTGGCGGCGAGCGGGCTGATCGGCGGGTACGCCGTCGCACGGTGGACCAAGAAGCGGCCGCTGGGCGGGGTCGCCCTCGCCGCCGCGGGCACCGTCGCCGCGTACGAGTGGAACCAGCAGGCCGGACCGCGTGCGGCCGTCGGGCTGACCACCGCATATGTCGCGGCGTTCGCAGGTTCGCACCCGCTGGCCAAGAAGATCGGCGCCTGGCCTGCCGTCTTCGCCGTGGCGGGCAGCGTGGCCGCGGCATCGTGGGCGGTCACCCGCCGGGCCGCCTGCGCGTGTACGGATCGCCGGTGATTATCCGCCGGCCGCGTTGAACGCGGGCGGGACCGTGTACGTATTCAAGGGCACTCTCCCCGCGTAAGCCGGGTGCGCATCCGTACGACAGGACGGGTACGCACCCGGAGCCCTCTCAGGGGACACGGGAACCCGGAACCTCAGGAACCTCCGGGCCCTACGCCCCCAGCGCCCGCGACACCGTATAGATCAGCAGCCCCGCCAGCGCACCCACCACCGTGCCGTTGATCCGGATGAACTGCAGGTCACGGCCGATGTGCGCCTCGATCTTCTTCGACGTCTGGTCCGCGTCCCAGCTCGCGACCGTGTCACTGATCAGCGACGTGATCTCCGCGCGGTACGTCGTGACGACATAGACCGCCGCGTCCTCCAGCCAGCCCTCCAGCTTGGCCTGCATCCGCCCGTCCGTCGCCAGCCGCGCGCCGAACGTCAGCAGTGAGGACCGCGCGCGCAGCCGCAACTCGCTCTGCTCGTCGTCCGCAGCCGCAATCATCATCGTGCGCACCGACGACCAGGCCGATGCGATGACCTCCTGGACCTCACCGCGCCCCAGGATCTCCGACTTCAGCCGCTCCACCCGCGCCCGGGTGTCCTCATCCGTCTGGAGGTCGGCCGCGAAGTCCGTCAGGAACGTGTCGATCGCGCCGCGCGCCGGGTGCCCCGGCATGTCCCGCATCTCCGTGATGAAGCGCAGCAGCTCCTTGTAGACCCGCTCCCCCACCCGCTTGTCGACGAACCGCGGCGTCCAGCCCGGCGCCCCGCCCTGCACCGCGTCCATCACCGAATCGCCGTGCAGCACCAGCCAGTCGTGGGCGCGCACACAGATCAGGTCCACCATCCTGCGGTGACCGCCGTCCGCGACGATCTTCTCCAGCATCTTGCCGAGGCCGGGAGCGATCTCCGCCGCATTGGCCCGCCGGGTGATCGCCTCACCCACCACGGCCTGCACATCGGAGTCCCGCAGCACCGTCAGCGCACCGCGCAGCGCGGTCGACAGCTCGGCGGTCACCCGGTCGGCGTGAACCGGCTCGGCCAGCCAGGCACCGAGCCGGCCACCGATGCCCAGGGCATGGATACGGCTCCGTACGACATCGCCGGAGAGAAAATTCTCGCCGACGAAGGCGCCCAGGGAGGCTCCGAGCTGGTCCTTCTTGGAGGGAATGATGGCGGTGTGCGGGATCGGCAGGCCGAGCGGACGCTTGAACAGCGCCGTGACGGCGAACCAGTCGGCCAGCGCACCCACCATCCCCGCCTCGGCGGCCGCGGCGACGAAGCCCGGCCAGCCGCCCACACCCGCGTTCTTCGCCCAAGTGGCGAGGACGTACACCAGCGCGACCAGCAGAAGGAGGCCCGTGGCCGTGGTCTTCATCCGGCGTACGCCGCGCCGCTTCTCCTCGTCGGCCGCGGTGTACGCGAACGAGGCGAGGGGGCCCGGGTGCCCGCCGGGCGTGGGACGGGCCGCGCCCGCCACCTGCTCCCGGGCACGCTCCGGCTGCCCCGCACCCTGTTTCCCGGGCCCGGTCCCATCGATCCGTTCCATCCGCTCCACCCGTCCGCGTACGCATCGCCCCCGGTATCCCGTACGCATTGTCCCTGCCTGACCTACTCCCGGGCCGCGCGTCGAGTTCCCTACAGCTTGCCGCATCATGGGATCAGTCCGATTAGGCCGTCCGTCACATGGGAGGGTGGGCGACGCCGCCTTCCATTGGCCGGACGGCCTGACCACGAGGAGACACACCGTCCATGCCCAGGCGCCAGGGGTACGCCCTGCTCATCGCCCTCGTGGCGGGCACCGCCGCGCTCGCCGCCGGCGTGGCGTTCGCCGGCTCCCTGCTCTTCTCCGGCTCCGGCAACCGGTCGAAGCAGATCGCCGCACCCGACCAGCGGTCCGTGGCCCGTACGCCCGCCGCACCGGCCCACTCCACCGGCCTCTGGCTCGGCACCTGGGCGGCGGCCCCCACCGCCGGGGTGACCGACACCTACCGCGGCATCGACCTGACCCGGCGCACCATCCGTAACGTCGTGCACACCAGCATCGGCGGTGACGCGGCCCGCATCACCCTCTCCAACCTGTTCGGTACGCACCCGCTGGTCATCGACCACGTCACGGTGAACACCCGCCCCGTGACCTTCCGGGGCGCCGACGCGGTGACCGTCCCCGCGGGCGGGCAGATCGTCAGCGACCCGGTGCTCGTCCCGGTCGCCGCCGACGCCGATCTCGTCGTCACCCTGCGCACCCCCACCGCCGAGGGCCCCGTCACCATCCACCCGGGCACCCACCAGACGTCGTACGTGGAGGACGAGCGGGGCACCCGGCCCACCACCGACTGGCGCTACCTCACCGCCGTCGACGTACACAACGAGACCGCCACCGGAACGATCGCGGTGATCGGCGACTCGCTCACCGCGGGCACCGGCTCCACCCTCGACACGAACAGCCGCTGGCCCGACGTACTCGCCGACCGGCTCGGCGGCCGGTACGGAGTGGTCAACGCGGGCATCGCGGGCAACCGCATCCTGCGCGACGGCCACGGCGTACGGGCAAGCGCCCGCTTCGACCGCGACGTACTGGACGTCGCCGGGGTGAAGACGGTCGTCGTCGCGCTCGGCATCAACGACGTGCAGCAGTTCCCGCAGGAGACCGACCCGCAGCGCATCGCCGATGCTCTGCGGTCCCTGACGCAGCGCGCCCACGCACGAGGGCTGCGGGTCGTCGGGGCGACGCTGATGCCGTACGAGGGGTTCCACACCTGGACACCCGCGCGGAACGCCGTACGGGAACGGGTCAACGAGCTGATCCGGGCAGGCAGGGTCTTCGATTCGGTCATCGACTTCGACGAGGCGGCCCGCGACCCGTACCGCCCGACCCGGCTGCTGCCCGCCTACGACTGCGGCGACCACCTCCACCTGAACGACACGGGCTACCGGCGGCTGGGTTCGCTGGTGGACCTGGCGGCCCTGCGGCACGGACAGCCCGTCTCCGACCAGCTCTGACGAGAGGGCCGGACCGCCGCGGCGGAGCGCCGGAAGGCATGTCGGGCCGAGCGGGAGACGGAGCGACCGTCGGGCTCAGCCGTCGAACCGGCCCGAGGCCCCCTCGCCCTTCTCCAGCCGCCCGCGCCGCCCGTCCAACTCCCGCGCCCGTTCGGCCTCCTTCAGCCGCCGCTTCTGCGCCTTGCTCCGCTTGCGCTCCACACGGACGCCGCCCATCAACGCGAACCCGGTGATCCGCACCCGCGGGGAATCCGGTGACGGAGCCCCCTCGTCCTGCGAGTGCTCCCTGAAGCCGCCCATGAGGCCGAGGCCCCTGACGTCGGCATTCAGCTCCGGCGGCACCACCACATGAATACCGCCCATGATCGTCACGCAGCGGATCACCACCTCGCGGTCCTCGAAGTTGGCCTCGCGCAGATCGATCTCACCGCCGCCCCACATGGCGAACGCGGTGAACTTCCGGCCCACCGTCCAGTTCCCCCGGCGACCGAACCCACCCCACATCGCGAAGGCCCCGCTCGACGTAGCGGGCTTGCCGACCCGCTCCGCCCAACGCACCGCCGAACCGGTCGCTGCGGGTGCGGGGGCAGGGCCTACCGGGGCCGGCTGGGTGCCCGGCCCGGAAGGTCACGTACGAGTGGCTCCAGCTCCCCATGCGTACGGGCCTTGTAGGCCGCTTCGAGCCGCTGCTCGAACTCCTCCATCTCCAGCCGGCCCTCGGCCACCGCCTCGCGCAGGGTCTCGGCGATACGCTCACGCTCGGCATCGGAAGCACGCATTTCTGGAAGGTCACTTGTCATACCGCGCAGCCTATGGAACGCGTACGTTCCCGTCACCGATCTACCTGCCGCCGGCCGACGCGTACATCTTCGCGATCACGGCCTCGATGTCGGGCTCCCGTACCGAAAGGTCGGCCAGCGGGTAGTCCGCGGCGATCCGGGCGACCAGCGGTGCGGCCGACTCCGAGGCCGGGAAGGCCAGCCACTGACGCGGCCCCTCCACCTTCACCGTACGGACCGAAGGAGCCGACTCCAGTTGGATCGGCGGGAGTTGGCACTCCAGGTCGACCACCAGCATCCGCTCACTCTCGCCCACCTCATGCAGCCCGGCGAGCGCCCCGTCATACATCAGACGGCCGTGGTCGATCACCATCACACGCTTGCAGAGCTGCTCGATGTCCGTCAGATCGTGCGTGGTGAGCAGTACGGTCGTGCCGCGTTCGGCGTTCAAGTCTCGTAGGAATCCACGGACCTTGGCCTTGGAGACGACGTCCAGGCCGATCGTCGGCTCGTCCAGGTACAGCACCTCGGGATCGTGCAGCAGAGCCGCCGCGATGTCGCCGCGCATCCGCTGCCCCAGCGACAGCTGCCGCACGGGTACGTCCAACAGCTCCCCCAGGTCGAGGAGTTCGACGCAGCGGTCCAGATTCTCGCGGTAGCGGGCGTCGGGAATCCGGTACATCCGGTGCATCAGCCGGTACGAGTCGCGCAGCGGCAGGTCCCACCAGAGCGTGGTGCGCTGGCCGAACACCACACCGATCCGGTGCGCCAGCCTCGTACGTTCCCTGGAAGGGTCGATGCCCGCCACCCGCAGCCGGCCGCCGCTCGGGGTGAGGATGCCGGTCAGCATCTTGATCGTGGTCGACTTCCCGGCACCGTTCGGGCCGATGTAGCCGACCATCTCGCCGCGCGCGACGCGGAAGCTGATGGAGTCGACCGCTCGCACCTGGCGGCGTTCACTGCGCATGAAGCCGGTCTTCCGGCGCACGTCGAAGACCTTTTCGACGTTGTCGAGATCGATGAAGTCGGTGTCGGTTTCGGTGGTCATCTCCGGTGCCCCTGCCCTTGCGCTTGCCTTGCCCTGCTCGGTGTGTTCGTCAACTGCCCGTGCTGCGGTACGCCCGCAGTCCCGAGCGCCAGGCCAGTCCCGCAAGCAGCCAGCTCAGGCCCGCCACCACCGGAGGCAGGAACGCCACCCAGTCCGGCAGGCCCAGCGGATAGTCCCGGCCCAGCACATACAGCGCGGGCAGCCAGTTCACGAAGGCCAGCGGCACCACGAACGTCACCCCGCGCACCAGGTCCTTCGCGAAGATCGACGGCGGGTACTGAAGCAATGTGTTCCCTCCGTACGTGAAGGAGTTCTGCACCTCGGAGGCGTCCTGCGCGACGAACTGGAACGCCGCCCCGGCCACGATCACCGCCGCAAAGATCGCCGCCCCGCTCAGCAGCATCAGCGGAATCATCGCCACCTTCAATGGTGTCCATCCGATGTCCAGCGTCACCAGCGCGTACCCGAGGACCAGCGCCCCCTGGGTGATCCGCCCCATCCTGCTCAGCGCGAACCGGTCCGCCGCGACCTGAGCGAGCACCGGCGCCGGCCGTACCAGCAGCGTGTCCAGCGTGCCGTCGCGCACCCGCCGCCCCAGCCGCTGCATCGGGCCCATCACCAGGTCCGCGAGACCGAACGCGGTGCCCGAGGCCCCGTACAGCAGCGCGATCTCCGCCAGCGTGTATCCGCCCAGCGCATCCACGTGCTGGAACATCAGCAGGATCGCGACGAAGTCGAAGGCGGTCACCGCGAAGTTCCCGAACGCCGTCATCGCGAACGACGCGCGGTACGCCATCGTCGAGCGCAGCCACATCGTCGCGATCAGCCCGTACGCCCGGACCCCCTCGACGAGCCTCGACCGTTCGACGAACACCACCTCGGGCGCGCGGGCCGCCTCGGCCACCTCCACCTCACCGGCCGTCTCAGCCACCCTGGACCACCACCCTCCTCGTCGCCACCGACTGCACCAACCGCCCCACCAACAGCAGCGTCAGCGCCCAGCCGCCCTGGAAGGCGTACGCCTCCACCAGCCCCCACCCCGTGCTCTTGCCGAGCAGCACATCAGCCGGCACCTGAAGCAGCGACGACCACGGCAGCACCCGCGCCACGTCGCCCAGCACCCCGGGGAACAGCGTCAGCGGCAGCAGCATCCCGGAGAAGAACATCCCGGCCAGCGACGTCATCTGCGACACCCCCGCCCCGTCCAGCAGCCAGAACGCGGACAGCGCCACCAGATAGCGGATCGCGAAACTGACCACGACACCGAGCGTCACCGAGACGAGGAAGGCCAGCCAGACGCCCGGCGAGGCTGGCAGCGCCAGGTCGAAGGCGAGCGAACCCAGCAGCATCGGCACGATGCCGCGACCCAGCAGATGGAACGCGGCCCGGCCCAAGTCACCGGCCATCCACCAGAGTTGGAGGTCCGCCGGGCGGTAGAGATCGACCGCGACATCGCCGGTACGGATCCGCTCGATCAGCTCGTCCTCGAAACCGCCGCCCATCATGGCGCAGGTCATCAGCAGCGCCTGCCCCAGCCACACATAGGTGAGCGCCTGGGGCATGTCGTAACCGCCGAGCTGCGGACGCTCGTCCCACAGCGCCACATAGGTGTACGCCATGATGAAACCGAAGACGGTGTTGGTGAACACCCCCGCCGCCGTCGCGGTCCGGTAAGTGGCATAGCGCCGGAACCCTCCCGCCGCCACCACCGCGTACAGCCGCACCGCATCCACCCCCATCGCCCGGGCGCCCAACGGCGTTGGACACCAAAGCGCAAGACGCTAGTCCAACGGAGACAGCCGCCGCGACCGCTTTTCAAGGGTTGATCCGCGGCTTATTCCATAGAAAAGGGCACTATGGGGGAACTGACCGCGGCCGAGGAGTCTGCACGGACATGAGCGACGAGCCACAGCAGCCGAGCGAGGAACACGAACCCCGGGGCTGGGACCCCACAGACCCGTCCGCCCACGGCAGCAACAGCGGCAACAACGCAGAGCAGGACGGCGAAGCCGACGAGGCGAAGAAGCCCAAGCGCACCGGCTGGCGCCGCGCCGTCCCCACCTGGCGAATGACCCTCGGCACCGTCCTCGTCGTCGCCCTGCTCCTGGTCGGCGGCTTCATCGCCGGATACCAGCTCGTCGACATCCCGCCCGCCAACGCCAGTGCCACCGCACAGTCCAACGTCTACCTCTACAAGGACGGCAGCGTCATCGCCCGCTCCGGCGAGGTCAACCGGGAAAACGTCAAGCTCGCCCAGATCCCGCTCACCGTCCAGCACGCCGTCCTCGCCGCCGAGGACCGCGACTTCTACTCCGAACGGGCCATCGACCTCAAGGGCATGGCCCGCGCCACCTGGAACACCCTCACCGGCAAGGGCAAACAGGGCGGCTCGACCATCACCCAGCAGTACGTCAAGAACTACTACCTCGGCCAGGAACAGACCGTCATCCGCAAGATCAAGGAGCTCTTCATCGCGGTCAAGCTCGACCGCGAGGAGTCCAAGAACCAGATCTTCGAGGGCTACCTCAACACCAGCTACGTCGGCCGCAACGCCTACGGCATCCAGGCCGCCGCACAGGCCTACTACGGCAAGGACATCGGCCACATCACCACCGCCGAGGGCGCCTACCTCGCCTCCCTGCTCAACGTCCCCAGCGCGTACGACGTCGTCGCCCACCCCGAGAACAAGGCCGCGGCCCTCGCGCGCTGGAACTACGTACTCGACGGCATGGTCAAGGAGAAGTGGCTCGACGCCCGCGAACGCGCCGCCATGAAATTCCCCGTACCCGGCAAGGTCAAGCTGCCCACCGGGCTCTCCGGACAGCGCGGCTACATCGTCCAGGCCGTCGAGAACTACCTCACCAGCAACGAAATCGTCGACGAGAACACCCTGGCCACCGGCGGCTACCGCATCACCACCACCCTGGAGAAGAAGAAACAGAACGCACTCGTCAAAGCCGTCGACGACAACGTCACGTCCCAGACGAGCACAGACCGCGAGGCCGACCGCAACGTCCGCGCCGGCGGCGCCTCCATCGACACCGGCACCGGCCGGGTCGTCGCCATGTACGGCGGCGTCGACTACACCAAGCAGTTCGTGAACAACGCGACCCGCCGCGACTACCAGGTCGGCTCCACCTTCAAACCGTTCGTCTTCACCTCCGCCGTCGCCAATGGCGCCACCGCCCAGGACGGCCGGCGCATCACCCCCAACACCATGTACGACGGCACCAACAAACGCATGGTCCAGGGCCCGAACGGACCCACCGGATACGCCCCCGCCAACGAGGACGACATCAGCTACGGGCCCATCACCGTCCGCACCGCCACCGACAAGTCCGTCAACGCCGTCTACGCCCAGATGGCCGAGGACGTCGGCCCCGACAAGGTCAAGCAGACCGCCATCGACCTCGGCATCCCCAAGAACACCCCCGACCTCACCCCATATCCGTCCGTCGCACTCGGCGTCGCCACCGCCAGCGTCCTCGACATGACCGAGGCGTACGCCACCCTCGCCAACCACGGCAGACACGGCGCGTACACCCTCGTCGACAAGGTCAGCAAGGGCGGCGTCGACCTGGAACTCCCCGGCAGGAACACCAAGCAGGCCGTCAGCCGCGAAGCCGCCGACACCACCACCGCGATCCTCCGGAGCGTCGTCGAGAGCGGCTCCGGCACCGCCGCCCAGAGCGCCGGCCGCCCCGCCGCGGGCAAGACCGGCACCGCCGAGGAGGACAGGGCAGCCTGGTTCGCCGGCTACACCCCCGACCTCGCCACCGTCGTCGCCGTCATGGGCCAGGACCCCGACACCGGTGTACAGAAACCGCTCTACGGAGCACTCGGAATGGCCCGCATCAACGGCAGCGGCGCGCCCGCCCAGGCCTGGGCCCAGTACACCGAGGCCGCGCTGCGCGGCACCACGGTCACGGACTTCGGCCTCAGCCTCGAAAGCGGCGCCGAAGAAACCGCGGAGCCCACCGAGGAGAACTCCAGCCCCGGCAGCACCGGGACACCGTCCGAATCCCCCTCCGGCACACCGCCCAGCAGCACCGGGAGCATCGGGCCCAGCGGCCCGCCGGGCCCCGGGAGCAACGAACTCGCCACCAGCGGCGCGGACACCAGCGGGCCGACCGGCGGCGGAACGGAAATCGGCGGCATGGAGAACGGCGGCGGATACAACGACGGCGGGTACAACGGCGACCCCCGCGGCGGGGACAACGGCGGCGGAGGCGGCTACGACTTCCTCCCGGGCGCCCCCGGCATGCCGGCGCCGCGTCAGTGACCCGAGGTCGCCTTCAGCCCCACCACGGCCACCAGCAGTAGAGAGACAAAGAAGATCCGGGCGGCGGTCACCGGCTCACCCAGCACCACCATGCCGAGAACCGCCGCCCCGGCCGCGCCGATACCGACCCACACGCCGTACGCCGTACCGATCGGCAGCGTCTTCACCGCATGGGACAGCAACACCATGCTCATCACGATCCCGAAGCCCGTGAACACACTCGGCCACAGCCGGGTGAACCCCTCGGTGTACTTCATCCCGATCGACCAGCCCACTTCGAGCAGACCGGCGACAACCAGCAGAACCCACGCCATGACGGAACCTCCGACGAAACAGAACACGCGAACAACACGGGGTGCGTCGTCTTTTCATAGCCCGGTACGGCGCGTCTCGTCGGGGTCACACCACCGTAGCAAAGAACATACAAAAGGCCTGGTGACACTGGTCACCAGGCCTTTTCACAACTGCTGCCGACTACAGATACAGCCCGGTCGAATCCACCGACCCCTCGAACCGGTCCGCCGCCACCGCATGCAGATCCCGCTCGCGCATCAGCACATACGCCACACCGCGCACCTCGACCTCCGCACGGTCCTCGGGGTCGTACAGCACCCGGTCGCCCGGCTCCACCGTCCGCACGTTCTGGCCCACCGCAACCACCACGGCCCAGGCCAGCCGGCGGCCGACCGCAGCCGTCGCCGGAATCAGAATGCCGCCACCCGAGCGCCGCTCACCCTCCGGCGTATCGGAACGGACCAGCACACGGTCGTGCAGCATGCGGATGGGCAGCTTGTCGTCGGTGTTCTCGCTCACGCCCCGCAACCTACCTGTCCGCCGCAGCTCCACACGCCTCCGGGGTGCACGGACCGCGACATCAGTTCTTCCGCCGCCGCTTCGACACCACGAGACCCACGACACCCACCGCGAGCAACGCCGCCGGAATCACCCGCTCCAGACGCGGAGCGCCGTCCTCGGACACAAACTGCGCCTTCACGTCCGACACCGTCCGGTTCACCGCGACAAAAGCCCGCCCGGCCGTCCGGTCCATGGCCTCGGCGGCCTTGGCCTTCGCATCACCCATGATCGTCTTCGGGTGCACCCGCACCCCGATCTCATCGAGCACCCCTGCAAGCTGCTCACGCCTGCTGATGATGTCCGCCTCGATCTGCGCAGGGGTCCTGGCATCCGACACTGCGCCGCCTCCGTGGTCCTCGTCCGGTCAAACCTTCATCCACAGTCTGTCAGCTCGACCACCCACGTACCCGGCGGCACCCCTATTACGCTCGGTCCCGTACACCCCACGTGCCACCTGAGGAGAACCATGAGCGAGCGACTCCAGCCCGGCGACACCGCCCCCGCCTTCACCCTCCCCGACGCCGACGGCAACGACATCTCGCTCGCCGACCACAAGGGCCGCAAGGTCATCGTCTACTTCTACCCGGCCGCCCTCACCCCCGGCTGCACCAAGCAGGCCTGCGACTTCACCGACAACCTGGACGTGCTCGCCGGCGCCGGATACGACGTCATCGGCGTCTCCCCCGACAAGCCCGAGAAGCTCGCCAAGTTCCGCGAGAAGGAAGACCTCAAGGTCACCCTGGTCGGCGATCCCTCCAAGGAGACCCTTGTCGCATACGGCGCCTTCGGCGAGAAGAAGCTCTACGGCAAAACGGTGACCGGCGTCATCCGCTCCACGATCGTCGTGGACGAAGAGGGCAAGGTCGAACGAGCCCTCTACAACGTCAAGGCCACCGGGCACGTAGCCAAGATCATCAAGGACTTCGGGATCTGACCCGCGCCTATCCGGCCGTCACCCTGGGCCATGTCTTCTTCCCGTCCGGGAACGACACCACCAGCTCCTCCGGCCGCGGCCCGGCACCGGACCCGAGGTTCTGACCCCGTACCTGTCGGCCCGCAGGCACACCCCGGTAGCATGTCTGACGGCTGGCGGCGGTGGTGCAATGGCGACACAGCAGACTTAGGATCTGTGGCCCGTGAAACGGCTTGAGGGTTCGAATCCCTTCCGCCGCACAGTAGACGGCCTGCGAATCAAGTCCCTTGGTTCGCAGGCCGTTTTCGTACCCGTTACGCCCGGCCCACCAGCTCCCGCACCACCGGCACCAACGCCCGGAACGCCTTCCCCCGGTGGCTGATCGCGTTCTTCTCCGCCGGGGTCAGTTCCGCGCAGGTGCGGGTGTCGCCGTCCGGCTGGAGGATCGGGTCGTAGCCGAAGCCGTTCGTGCCGGACGGGGTGTGGCGCAGGGTTCCCACCAGGCGGCCCTCGACCACGCGTTCCGTGCCGTCGGGGAGGGCCAGGGCCGCCGCGCAGGCGAAGTGGGCGGCGCGGTGCGGGGCGTCGATGTCGGAGAGCTGGGCCAGGAGCAGGTCCAGGTTGGCCCGGTCGTCGCCGTGGGTGCCGGCCCAGCGGGCGGAGAAGATGCCGGGGGCGCCACCGAGTACGTCCACGCAGAGGCCGGAGTCGTCGGCGACGGCGGGGTGGCCGGTGGCCTTCGCGAGGGCGTGGGCCTTGAGGAGGGCGTTCTCGGCGAAGGTGACGCCGGTTTCCTTGACGTCGGGAATGTGGGGGTACGCATCCGCGCCGACGAGCTCGTGGTCGAGGCCTGCGTCGGCGAGGATCGCGTGGAGTTCGGTGATCTTCCCGGCGTTGCGGGTGGCGAGGATGAGGCGGGTCATGTCACCCAGTATCGGGGGTGGTCAGGGTGCGCAGACCTTGCCGATCTCCTTGGCGGCGTCGGTGACCGGGGTGATGTCGAGGGTGGCGTCGCCCTTGTCGATGGAGTCGCGGACGTTGCCGACGCCGGACTGCAGGTCGTCGACGGCCTTGCCGAGGTCGGCGTTGTCGGTCTCGTCGCCGAGGTTGCCGAGTTCCTTCTCGATGGCGTCGAGGGCTTCGGATGCCTGGGTGGGGTCGTTCGAGGCGTTGGAGACGGCCTGTTGGAGGTTGTCGACGCTGGTGGCGATGGCGTCGGCGGTGCGGACGCAGTCGAGCGCCTTGTCGACGGCGCCGCAGCCGGCTGTCGCGGTGAGGGTGAGAGCGGTCAGGGTCAGCGCGACGGTGATGCGGCGGCAGCGGGTGGCCTTGGCCATGGTGCGGTTCCTCCCCAGGTGCGGATGTGCGGACGGGCGCACGGTTCGACCCGTGCGCCCGTGTTCGTAACGACGCGTTGTGGTGCGTATTTGGTTGCTTCTTTACCCGAGCCGGGCGAGGGCGTTATTCGCCGAGGGTGCGGGCGAGGGCGTCGTTCTGGAAGACGGTGAGGTCTGCGCAGCCGGCCGTGGCGAGGTCGAGGAGGGCGCCCAGTTCCTTGCGGTCGAAGGGCGTGGTCTCGGCGGTGCCCTGGACCTCGACGAAGCGGCCGTCGCCGGTGCAGACGACGTTCATGTCGGTCTCGGCGCGGACGTCCTCCTCGTAGCGGAGGTCGAGGAGGGGGGTGCCGTCGACGATGCCGACGCTGATCGCGGAGACGGTGTCGGTCAGCGGCTTGCGGCCGTGCTTGACGAGCTTCTTGCGCTGGGCCCAGGTGACGGCGTCGGCGAGGGCGACGTAGGCGCCGGTGATGGCGGCGGTGCGGGTGCCGCCGTCGGCCTGGAGGACGTCGCAGTCCAGGACGATGGTGTTCTCGCCGAGGGCCTTGTAGTCGACGACGGCGCGCAGTGAGCGGCCGATGAGGCGGCTGATCTCGTGGGTGCGGCCGCCGATCTTGCCGCGTACGGATTCGCGGTCGCCGCGGGTGTTGGTGGAGCGGGGCAGCATGGAGTATTCGGCGGTGACCCAGCCTTCGCCGCTGCCCTTGCGCCAGCGCGGGACGCCTTCGGTGACGGAGGCGGTGCAGAAGACCTTGGTGTCGCCGAAGGAGATGAGTACGGAGCCTTCGGCGTGCTTGCTCCATCCGCGTTCGATGGTTACGGGGCGGAGCTGTTCGGGGGTGCGGCCGTCGATACGAGACATGGCGTCGACTTTATCGGGTGCGGGGGTGGCGCCCATTCGGGTGCGGCGCAGGCCCCGTCCGGGTGGGCAGGGCCTGCGTGGTACTGAGCGCTTCGGCTCAGCGGGGGGTTCGCCGGCTGGTCACATCATGTCTTCGATGTCGGCGGCGATGGGGTCGGCATCGGTGCCGATGACGACCTGGATCGCGGTTCCCATCTTGACGACACCGTGGGCTCCGGCGGCCTTGAGCGCGGCTTCGTCGACCTTGCTGGGGTCGTGGACCTCGGTGCGCAGGCGCGTGATGCAGCCTTCGATCTCGTCGATGTTCTCGATACCGCCGAGCCCGGCGACGATCTTCTCAGCCTTGCTGGCCATGGCCTTCTCCCTGGTTGTTCACATGCGTGCGACGGCCCACCGTGGGTCCGTTTCGTCACCGTAACGCACGTTTGGCCCAGCTTCGCGAGCGGGCGACTGGACCGTCCTCAAAGATGACGATCACCGGCGCCCTGCCTTCCAGACGGGTTACGCACCGTACCTCAACTGGTCTACACCAGTTTGCAACGACCGCCGAGCACGCCTTGTTCCGGGAGAATGCCGATGAGCTCCAGCAGCGCCGCAGTGCCACGGAAGACGTGGTGGAACGGCCTCTTCCAAGGCCTCCAGAAGATGGGACGCAGCCTCCAGCTCCCGATCGCCGTCCTCCCGGCGGCAGGCATTCTCAACCGACTCGGCCAGCCGGACGTGTTCGGTGACGAGGGCCTGGGCTGGGACAGTGCCGCCGCGGTCTTCAAGGCCGCGGGCGGCGCGCTGCTCGACTCGGGGCTCGGCCTTCCACTGCTGTTCTGCATCGGCGTCGCCATCGGCATGGCGAAGAAGTCGGATGGTTCGACCGCGCTCGCCGCGGTGACCGGCTTCCTCGTCTATTACGCGGTGCTGCACGCCTTCCCGGTGGACTGCGCACCCGGTTCGGCGTTCACCTCGGGCGGCACCTGGTCCGGCACCTGCGTCACCAAAGGCGCCAAGGTCACGGCCGCGGAGTACCAGAACCCCGGAGTGTTCGGCGGAATCGTGATGGGCCTGCTGTCCGCCTGGTTCTGGCAGCGGTACCACCGGGTCAAGCTGGTGGACTGGCTGGGCTTCTTCAACGGCCGCCGGCTCGTCCCGATCATCATGGCGTTCGTCGGCCTCTGCTTCGCGGCGCTCTGCGCGTGGCTCTGGCAGCCGATCGGCGACGGTCTGACCAGCTTCTCCAAGTGGCTGGTGGACCTGGACTGGGTGGGCTCCGGCATCTTCGGTGTCGCCAACCGCGCACTGCTGGTCATCGGCCTCCACCAGTTCCTGAACACATTCGTCTGGTTCCAGTTCGGCGACTTCACCAAGCCGGACGGCACGGTCGTGCACGGTGACATCAACCGGTTCCTGGCGGGCGACCCGACGGCCGGTCAGTTCACCTCGGGGTTCTTCCCGATCATGATGTTCGCCCTCCCGGCGGCGGCGCTGGCGATCTACCACTGCGCCAAGCCGCATCGCCGGAAGGCGGTCGGCGGCATGATGCTCTCGGTCGGCCTGACGTCCTTCGTGACGGGGATCACCGAGCCGATCGAGTACTCGTTCCTCTTCGTCGCACCGCTGCTGTACGCGATCCACGCGGTGCTCACCGGTGTCTCGATGGCGGTGACCTGGGCGATCGGGGTCAAGGACGGCTTCAGCTTCTCCGCGGGCCTGATCGACTACGTCATCAACTGGAGCCTGGCGACCAATCCATGGCTGATCATCCCGATCGGCCTGGCCTTCGCCGTCGTGTACTACGTGATCTTCCGGTTCGCGATCACCAAATTCAATCTCCAGACTCCGGGCCGGGAGCCCGACGAGCTGGAGGCGGAGATCGAGAGGAACCTCACGAAGTAGCACTTCAGCATGGCTTTCGGCCCGGCCGGAGCAGGCCCTCGGACCCTTGCGATCCGGGGGCCCTCGCCATGTCACCGAGAGTGGGTGATAGCTAATGCGAAGTAGTCGGAAATTGCAGGTTCCTTATCCCTCATGTTCATCGCCCCGGCGCTGTACGCGACCGCTGGTCCTCGCAGACCGCTACACCTCGTAGACCGCGCCCGGTGCCGCCACCTCCACCGGCCCGCCGTAGAGCAGGCGGGCATCGGCCAGGTTGCGGTCGGCGTCGGTCCACGGCGGGATGTGGGTGAGCACGAGCCGCCCCACTCCGGCGCGGGCGGCGATGTCGCCCGCCTCGCGACCATTGAGGTGGAGGTCCGGGATGTCCTCCTTGCCATGGACGAACGACGCTTCGCAGAGGAACAGATCGGCGCCCTCGGCAAGTTCGTCCAGGGCCTCGCAGACACCTGTGTCGCCGGAGTACGTGAGCGTGCGGCCGCCGTGCTCGATCCTGATGGCGAAGGAGTCGACGGGGTGGCAGACCTTCTCCGTACGGACCGAGAAGGGGCCGATCTCGAACGAGCCCGGCTTCAGCGTGTGGAAGTCGAAGACCTCACTCATCGACCGCTCGGACGGGGTGTCGGCGTGGGCGGTGGTCAGCCGCTGCTCGGTGCCGTCGGGACCGTAGACCGGGATGGGGGCGGGACGGCCGCCGTCGTGCCGGTAGTAGCGGACCACGAAGTACGCGCACATGTCGATGCAGTGATCGGCATGCAGGTGGCTGAGGAAGATCGCGTCGAGGTCGTAGAGACCGACATGGCGCTGCAGCTCGCCGAGGGCGCCGTTGCCCATGTCGAGGAGCAGCCTGAAGCCGTCGGCCTCTACGAGGTAGCTCGAACACGCTGATCCCGCGGACGGGAACGAGCCCGAGCAGCCGACGACGGTGAGCTTCATGGAGCGTGAACCTCCGAGACGTGGGAACGGGGAGGGTTCGTGCGGTCTGTTGAGCGGTTTGTCGAGCGTAAAGCGCGAAACAGCCGGTCGCTCCCCCGCGGCCGTCCGTTGTGGGGGAACTCACCTGCTCTGTCACCGGTTCGATGGAAGAGGTGGGGACGCCGGTACGGTCGGGACATGGACATGTCCTGGTGGTGGATCGCGTTTGCCGTTGTCGTGCTGCTCGCGCTCGTAGCGGCGGTTGCCGATGGGCGGGGGCGGGGTGGGCGACGGCCCGGAGGTCGTTCCGGCAGGTCGGCGGGTACGCGCTCCGGTGGGCGTCCGGCCGGGCGGACGCGTCCGCCGGCGGGGCCCGGGCGTGGGCCGGAGCCGGAGCGGAGGCCGCGGCCGGGTGAGATCTGGTGGGCCGGGGTGCCGTACGAGGACGGGCCCGGGGTGAAGGACCGGCCCTGCCTGGTGCTGTCGGTACGGGGTGACTCGGCGCTCGTCGCGAAGATCACCAGCAAGTATCACGAGGAGCGGCCCGGGGTGATCGCGCTGCCCGCGGGGACGGTGGGGGATACGCGGGGGCGGGAGAGCTTCCTGGAGACGGACGAGTTGCGGGAGGTTGCCGTGCGGGGGTTCCGGCGGCGGGTGGGGGTGGTGGATCCGGAGGTGTGGGAGCGGGTGCGGAAGCTCGGGTGAGGTGGGGGCGCCGGCCGGAGGCGCGCGGCTGTGGGGCGCCTGCGGCGGGGCTGTTCGCCTGTCCGACCCGTCCCGTGGCCGGGGCTCCGTCCTGGACCCCGCGCCTCTCGAACGCCTGCGAAGCCGAAAGACGTCCTCGATCGCCGGACAGGCCGGTTCTCCCGTCCGGCGATCGGGTGCGGGGGTAGGGCGAAATATGGGCGAAATACGCCCTACGCCCAGAGCTGGCCGTGCAGCGCTTCGATGGCGGCTTCTGTTGTCGAGGCCGTGTAGACGCCCGTCGACAGGTACTTCCAGCCTCCGTCCGCGACGACGAAGACGATGTCGGCCGGCTCCCCCGCCTTGACGGCCTTGTTTCCCACTCCGATCGCGGCGTGGAGCGCGGCGCCGGTGGAGACGCCTGCGAAGATGCCCTCCTGCTGGAGGAGTTCGCGGGTACGGGTGACGGCGTCTGCCGAGCCGACGGAGAAGCGGGTGGTGAGGACCGAGGCGTCGTAGAGCTCGGGGACGAAGCCCTCGTCGAGGTTGCGGAGCCCGTAGACCAGGTCGTCGTAGCGCGGCTCGGCGGCGACGATCTTGATGTCGGGCTTGTGTTCGCGCAGGTAGCGGCCGACGCCCATGAGCGTGCCGGTGGTGCCGAGGCCCGCCACGAAGTGGGTGATGGACGGGAGGTCGGTGAGAATCTCCGGGCCGGTGGTCGCGTAGTGGGCGCCCGCGTTGTCCGGGTTGCCGTACTGGTAGAGCATGACCCAGTCGGGGTGCTCGGCGGCCAGCTCCTTGGCCACGCGTACGGCCGTGTTGGAGCCGCCCGCCGCCGGGGAGGAGATGATCTCGGCGCCCCACATGGCGAGCAGGTCGCGCCGTTCCTGGGAGGTGTTCTCCGGCATGACGCACACGATGCGGTAGCCCTTGAGCTTGGCCGCCATGGCGAGCGAGATGCCGGTGTTGCCGCTGGTGGGCTCCAGGATGGTGCAGCCGGGGGTCAGCCGGCCGTCCTTCTCCGCCTGTTCGACCATGTGGAGCGCGGGGCGGTCCTTGATCGAGCCGGTGGGGTTGCGGTCCTCCAGCTTGGCCCAGATGCGGACGTCGTTCGACGGTGACAGTCGCGGCAGGCGGACGAGCGGGGTGTTGCCCACCGCGGCAAGCGGGCTGTCGTACCGCATCAGTTCATGCCGCCGGCGACGGCCGGGAGGATGGTGACGCTGTCGCCGTCGCTGAGCTTGGTGGAGATGCCGTCGAGGAAGCGGACGTCCTCGTCGTTGAGGTAGACGTTCACGAAGCGGCGGAGTTCGCCGCCGTCGACGATGCGCTCACGGATGCCGTTGTGGCGACTGTCCAGGTCCGTGAAGAGGTCGGCGAGGGTCTCCCCGTTGCCCTCGACAGCCTTGGCGCCGTCGGTGTAGGTGCGGAGGATGGTCGGGATGCGGACCTCGATGGCCATGGCGTGGGCTCCTGTCGAAAGCGAAGAGGTGGCGTGGGCGCGCGGCTCTGCCCCCGCGCAGGGGTTGGTGCGTGACGAATGGGTGCTCGGGCCGCGAGCCCGGCTCAGGCCTTGCGGCCGGCGGGCAGGCGGCTCGTACAGATCGCGCTGGAGAGCCTGCACAGGTCGACGTGCAGCCGCGCGACGAGCAGCATGCCCGGCGTCTTGTCGCTCACGTCATGGGGAACCATGCGGTCATCGTATCGATTCCCGGTCCGCAATCCGGAATGTGATCTCACCTGATGGATAGTCGGTGTTCGACAGATGGACGGGACCGTGGCGGGCCCGGTCCCGTCCGGCCGGTGGAGTGCCGGGTCGGGCGGTGCGCGAGGAGCTCAGGCGGCTTCGTACGCCTCGACGACCTCGACGTCCTCCTCGGTGATCTCGCCGTCCACGATCCGGTAGGAGCGGAACTGGAAGGGGCCCGCGTCGTCGGTGTCCGCGGTGGAGACAAGGACGTAGTGGGCGCCGGGTTCGTTGGCGTACGTGACGTCGGTGCGGGACGGGTAGGCCTCCGTCGCGGTGTGCGAGTGGTAGACGATCACCGGCTCCTCGTCACGGTCGTCCATCTCCCGGTAGAGCTTGAGGAGGTCGCCCGAGTCGAACTCGTAGAAGGTGGGCGAGCGGGCGGCGTTGAGCATGGGGATGAACCGTTCGGCGCGGCCGGTTCCGGCCGGTCCCGCGACCACGCCGCACGCCTCGTCGGGGTGGTCGGCGCGGGAGTGCGCGACGATCTGGTCGTAGAGCGCCTGGGTGATGGTCAGCATGGCGCCAGGATAGGCGGGCCCTGGACCGGGGAGCGGGGGGAGGAGCGGGACCTGGTGCGTGCGATCGCACGGCGGAGAAGGGAGTCGTGGCGGAGCCATGTCGGCCGACGACAGCGCCGCGAGCGTGCGTATCAGGACCCGCGACGCCGCTGCCCGGTCGACGGACGGCCCGCCTTCGCGTGCGGGCCCCGGCGTACCGAGGTGTGGTACGCCGAGGCCCGCATGGTGGACGCGGCCGGTGGGGCGGCCTGTCGTCCGGGGATGGCTCGGGGTTTGTACGGAGGTGGCCTCAGCTCCTCGCGAAGGCCTTGTTCTCGGGGTTACGGGCCTTGAGCACCAGGTACGAGACGCCGAGGATGACCGCCCACAGCGGGGCGCAGTACAGCGAGACCCTGGCGTCCTTGTCGATGCCCATCATCACGATGACCATGCCGATGAAGGCCAGCGCGAAGATGCTGGTGAACGGGGCGCCGGGGGCCCGGAAGCCGGACTGCGGGAGGACGCCGCGGCAGGCGAGGCCGCGGTAGCGGATCTGGCAGATGAGGATCATGATCCAGGCCCACATGCCGGAGATGGTGGCGAAGGAGACGACGTAGGTGAAGGCGTCACCGGGCCACTGGTAGTTGATCCAGACGCCGACGAGCATCAGGGCTGCGGAGAAGGTGGTGCCGATGAGGGGGGTGCCGCTCCTGGTGAGCCGGGTGAAGGATTTCGGGCCCTGGCCGTTGAGCGCGAGGTCGCGGAGCATGCGGCCGGTGGAGTACATACCGGAGTTGCAGGAGGAGAGGGCGGCGGTCAGCACGACGAAGTTGACGATGCCGGCGCCGATGCCGAGGCCCATCTTCTGGAAGGCGGCGACGAACGGCGAGATGCCGGGCTGGAACTCGGTCCACGGAACCACGGAAAGAATCATGATGAGCGCGCCGACGTAGAAGACGGCGATGCGCCACGGCACGGTGTTGATGGCCTTGGGCAGGACGGTCTTCGGGTCCTTGGACTCGCCCGCGGTGACGCCGACGAGTTCGACGGCGAGGAAGGCGAACATCACGATCTGCAGGGTCATCAAGGTGCCCGTGATGCCGTGCGGGAAGAAGCCGCCGTCGGCCCAGAGATGAGTGACGGACGCGGTGTCCCCGGCGTCGGAGAAGCCGAGGGTGAGAATTCCGGCGCAGATGAGGATCATGCCGACGATGGCGGTGACCTTGACCATCGAGAACCAGAATTCGAGTTCCCCGAAGAGCTTTACGGAGATCAGGTTCACGCCGTACAGGATGATCGTGAAGATCAGTGCCGACACCCATTGAGGAATGTCGAACCAGAACGTCATGTACTGGGCGGCCGCGGTGACTTCAGTGATTCCGGTGACGACCCAGAACAGCCAGTAGGTCCAGCCGGTGACAAAGCCGGCGAAGGGGCCGATGAATTCGCGGGCGTACTCCGAGAAGGAGCCCGACACCGGGCGGTACATGAGGAGTTCACCCAGGGCCCGCATGATGAAGAAGATCACCAGGCCCGCGATGGCATAGGCCAGGATGAGGCTGGGCCCGGCCTTGGCGATCGCCTTTCCCGCGCCGAGGAAGAGGCCGGTGCCGATGGCCCCGCCGATGGCGATCATCTGGATCTGACGGGCGCCGAGGGCCCGCTGGTACCCCTCGCCCGCCGCGCCGGTATCCGCGGCCGCTGCAGCCTTGCGGCCGTCTTGTCCCTTGTCCACCTGCGCCGATGTCATGTGCTGCGCCTTTCTCCACGCCGATCCGCGCCGTTGAGGCTGCGGATCGGGTCCTGATCCCCCCGGATATGGATGGAGTGCCGCCGGCGGTCGCCGGCCTGTAGCGCCCTCGGGAACAGAGGTGGCGTCCCCGAGCGGTTGTGAAGATTTATCACGGACACATGGGTGGATCGCCGGACATTATGTGGTGCACACCATAGGAAAAAGCGGACAAGAGTTTCCAGCCACCACAAAAGAGACTGTTCGGGTGACGGGATCGTTATTCAGATTTGAGCGTCCATTGAACGAACGCGACGCACGAGTGGCCAAGAAGCCCGTGAACGAGCACTCGGGAAGTCCGTGAGCGGGTGATCGGAAATCCGTACGCGGGAACTACGGCATCAGGGTTTCCACGAGGGTTTCCTGGAGCGCACCGAGCCAGAGATAGGCCATGACCATCGGCTTGCGCGGGTCGCTGTCGGGAAGCCTGTAGAGCGAGCCGGCCTCGCCCTCGTCGTCGTCGGAGACCTCAAGACGGGTGCCGATGGTCAGCCGGAGGTCATTGAGCGCACCGAGCCAGTTGCGGCATTGGTCGCCGGTGAGCTCCAGTACGGCGTCGCCGTCCTCGGTGACGGAGAGAGCGTCCAGGGTGCGTACGACGGTGAGGGCGTCTTTACGCTTACGGGTGCGCAGATCATTCTCGGTGAAGCGGCGGAACTCCGCGGAAGCGGCGCGCAGTTCACTGTCCTCGTCGCCGTACGCCTCGGGAAAGAGCCGGGCCAGGGCGGGGTCGGTGGGCGGTTCGCTGGGCCCCTCGGCGAAGAGGGCGGCGAGCGGATCCTCGCCCTCGGCGGGTTCGTCGCCGGGGCCGATCAGTTCCAGCAGCTGGACGGCGAGGGAACGCAGGATCGCGATCTCCACCTCGTCGAGCGCGACGGCCGCGCCGCCGTCGGGGGTGGCCTCGAAGTGGCCGGCCATGGGTTTTCTCCGATGGTGGTTCGGGCGGGGCAGAGGAGGATCGGTCTAGTTGCGGTCCTGCGTGAGGGTGGCCCACAGCCCGTAGCCGTGCATGGCCTGGACATCGCGTTCCATCTCCTCGCGACTGCCGCTTGAGACGACGGCGCGGCCCTTCTGGTGGACGTCCAGCATCAGCTTGTGGGCCTTGTGCTTGGAGTAGCCGAAGTAGGCCTGGAAGACATAGGTCACATAGCTCATGAGATTGACCGGGTCGTTGTGGACCAGCGTCACCCAGGGGACGTCGGGCTCGGGGACAACGAGACTCTCCTCGGCCGATTCGGGACGCTCGATCTCAGTGGGGGCGACGCTCACCCACCCCATGCTGCCACCCGAGAGCGGTCATCGCACAAACGACCCGAGATCTCGTCACTCTGACGACATAGGGGTAGCATCCGGAACATGAACTCTGTGGACCTTGGGCGACGGGTCGGTGTGCCGTCGACCGCGCTCTTCACCGACCAGTACGAGCTCACGATGGTGCAGGCCGCCCTGAAGGCCGGCACGGCGGACCGGCACTCGGTCTTCGAGGCGTTCACCCGCCGGCTGCCGGAGGGGCGGCGCTACGGCGTCGTCGCGGGCATCGGACGAGTGCTGGACGCGGTGGAGAACTTCCGCTTCGACGACGAGATGCTCACCTTCCTGCGCGAACAGAACGTCGTCGATGAGCCCACGCTCGCCTGGCTGGCCGACTACCGCTTCAACGGTGACATCTGGGGCTACCCGGAGGGCGAGGTGTACTTCCCCGGCTCGCCGATCCTGCGGGTCGAGGGCTCCTTCGCCGAGTGCGTGCTGCTGGAGACGGTCATCCTGTCGATCCTCAACCACGACTCGGCGATCGCCGCGGCGGCGTCGCGGATGTCCGCCGCGGCGGGCGGGCGCGGGCTGATCGAGATGGGTGCGCGGCGCACCCATGAACTGTCAGCGGTGGCGTCGGCGCGTGCCGCGTACATCGGCGGCTTCGACACCACATCCGACCTGGCCGCGGGGTTCCGCTACAACATCCCGACCGTCGGAACGAGCGCCCACGCCTTCACGCTGCTCCACGACACCGAGCGCGACGCGTTCCAGGCCCAGGTCGACTCGCTGGGCCGGGGCACGACGCTGCTGGTCGACACGTACGACGTCGCCGAGGCGGTCCGTACCGCGGTCGAAATCGCCGGGACCGAGCTGGGTGCGGTACGGATCGACTCCGGGGACCTGCTGCTGCTCGCGCACCGGGTACGGCAACAGCTGGACGAGCTGGGCGCCACCGGGACGAAGATCGTGGTGACGTCGGATCTGGACGAGTACGCGATCGCGTCGCTGGCCGCGGCACCGGTCGACGCGTACGGAGTGGGCACGCAGCTGGTGACCGGCAGCGGGCAGCCCACCTGCTCCATGGTCTACAAGCTGGTCGCCCGCGCCGGGTCCGCCGACCCTGCGGAGCCGCTGTGCCCGGTCGCCAAGAAGTCGCTCGGCGCGAAGACGTCGGTGGGCGGTCGCAAGTGGGCCGCGCGCCGGCTGGACGAGAACGGGGTGGCCGAGGCGGAGGTGGTCGGCACCGGTCCCGTACCGGCGGAGCTGGCCGACCGACAGCTGCTGGTCGAGCTGGTCAGGGGCGGTGAAGCGATCGCCCGTGAGCCGTTGGACGCGGCCCGTGAGCGGCACATATCGGCGCGGGCGGGGCTGCCGATGTCGGCGATCCAGCTGTCCCGCGGTGAGCCGGTGATTCCCACGGAGTACGTGTGAGGGGACGGACGAGGGGAAGGTGACCGGGGCCGTCCGGTGGCCATTTCGCCCTCACTCTCCCTCCAAGGGCATGGGAGGGGCCGCTCGACGGGCTCGGTTCCACTGCCGGTCGGTCTGAGGCCGCCCCCCATTTACCGGTCGGCATTTACCGGTCGACCCGAGCCGCTCCGGAGTCTCTAGGCTCGAATACGGCCCCCCATGACCACCGACCGTCCCCCACCGAAGGACACCCGCCATGCACCGCGCCTTGATCGTCGTGGACGTTCAGAACGACTTCTGCGAGGGCGGCAGCCTCGCCGTGGCGGGGGGCTCCGATGTCGCCGCCGCCATCACCGACCTGATCGGCGAGGCCCAGGCCGGGTACCGCCATGTCGTGGCCACCCGTGACCATCACGTCGACCCGGGCAACCACTTCTCCGCGCAGCCGGACTTCGAGCACTCCTGGCCCGCGCACTGTGTCGCCGGTACGGAGGGGGTGGGCTTCCACCCCAATTTCGCCCCGGCGGTCGCCTCGGGGGCGATCGACGCGGTGTTCGACAAGGGCGCCTACGCCGCGGCGTACAGCGGCTTCGAGGGCCTCGACGAGAACGGCGTGGGGCTGGCCGACTGGCTGCGGGACCGCAGGGTCACCGAGGTCGACGTGGTCGGCATCGCGACCGACCACTGCGTGCGGGCGACGGCGCTGGACGCGGTCCGGGCCGGCTTCACGACGCATGTGCTGCTCGACCTGACCGCGGGGGTCGCCGAGGAGACCACGGAGCGGGCGCTCGAGGAGCTCCGCAGGGCGGGCGTGAAACTTTCCGGGAAGCCTGCGGTTTAGCCGGGCGAGAACTGCCGCGGCTCCTCGCTGCTCTCACCCGCTCGCGCCCGTCACCACCGGCAGCGAGGCCGGTGACGCCCCTGCGCCTCAGGCCGGGCGGCGGGCCGGTACGGCCGGGCGGAGCAGCGCTCGGATCGGATGCCAGAGCTCCTGGGCCTGCTGCGGTCTCGCTCGCCAGAGCACCCCGTCCGGGTGGTGCAGCACGGCGGTGATCTCGTCCGGGGTGGGCGGCTCGGCATTGCCCCGGAGGTAGACGGCGCGCAGGCCCAGATTGCGCAGCCGGGTCAGCGCGCGAGCCCGGTTGACGGCGTGCACCAGGACCCGGACCGGAGTGCCCGGGCCCGTTCCGTCCGTTGGACCGGTCAGGGTGATCGCCACCACCACACTGCCGTTCGGCAACTTGCTGAACCCTCCGCCTGCCATACTCCGCGCTCCCCCGTGAGACGTTGTGTCAATAAGACCGACCGGCACATGGGGGGCGGCGTCGCGGGGCTGGGCACGCACATCTGCCGCGTTGTCGTCAATCACCAACTCCCCCATAGCCCGAATGGCATGGGAGGGACCCCCGTCGCGTTGGCTCGATCCTCCGCCTTGCAGCTGCACGCACCCAGCCCCGCTCCTACTCCCACCCCCCATGTGCCGGTCGGTCTAAGGATCTGGTCAAGACGCACCTAAACACGATCGGCCGCCGCCCGCTAGAGGGCGACGGCCGATCAAGCTCTGACCTGCGGTGATGCGGGGTTACTTGTGCGAGGCCCCGACCTTGACGATCATCTTCGAGCCGTCGCGCGGCTCGCTGACGATCGTGATCCGGGTGTTCGTGTCAGCGACCTGAACACTTCCGGTCTTGTTTTCCTTGTACCAGTAGGTGCCCTTGTGGTCGTCGAAGACCGGGATGCCGAGCTGAGGCTTGATCTGCACCGGCGCATCGGCGTTGTGCAGCGTGAAGCCGTCGGTCGCGTACCGGCTGAAGGGCGCGTCGAAGGGCTGGATCTTGTTGCGCATGACCGTGCCGTCCGCCCACTTCAGCGGCTTGGCGTGCGAGTCGACCGGCAGGATCAGGCCCTTGCCCGGGTGGGTAAAGACGTTGTTGTCCTTCTGGGAGGTGTCCCAGAGCCAGACGAGCAGACCGTTCTGGTACGGGTAGTGCTCGACCCAGTCCGGACGGGTCTTGGAGAAGCCGAAGTTGTACGGGCCGACCTTGAGGGTCCGGTCGTAGCTGACGTACTGGCGGTTCTCCGCGATGTAGTACTGCGGGTAGTCCTTGGTGAACGACTCACCGACGCGGGAGAAGCCCTTGGCGGTCCAGCCGTTGTCGTCGCCCTCGGCGTTGTCCGTGAAGAGCGCGGAACCGTCGGCGTTGACCGAGATGGTGTCGGCCGCGAAGCCGATGCCGCCCGCGCCGCCGTCGGTGGCGTAACGGAAGCGGATGTCGATCTTCTTGCCCGCGTAGGCGTCCAGCGAGTACGAGAGCTTCTGGTACTTGCCGTTGACGCCGGTCAGGGCCGGCTTGTCACTGGCGTCGCGCGGGATCGCCTTGCCGTCGGCCGTGCCGTCGATCGCGGTCCAGCCGGCGCCGCCGTTTTCCGACACCTCGGTGTAGAGGAAGTCGTAGTCCTTCTCGATGTCCCACCAGCCCGAAAGGTCCAGGGACGCCTTGGACTTGCCGGTCAGGTCGACCGAACGGGACAGCGTGTTGTTGAGGTTGTCACCCATGCCGCTCCACCACTGCTTGGAGCCCTCGGCGGGCTTCGTGACAGCGGTGGTGACGGGCTTTTCGGGCAGCGTGACGAGGAGCGCCTGCTTGTCCTTGGTGTTGTACTCGGACACGCCCAGCTTGTGCGTGGAGTTCGTCGCGGCCTTGGCCTCGCCGTAGTTGAGCCAGCCCAGCTGGAGCTTGTCCCAGGCGGTCATGTCGCCGGGCAGGTCACCGATCTGGTTCTTGCCGGTGCCGAGCCAGGAACCGGCCGACATCAGCGACCAGAAACCGACCGAGTTCTCGGCGCGGTTGGTGGTGTCGTACAGGTCGGGCAGGCCCAGGTCGTGGCCGTACTCGTGGGCGAAGACACCCAGGCCGCCGTTCTCGGGCTGCGCGGTGTAGTCGCCGACCCAGAGGCCGGTGTCACCGATCTCGGTGCCGCCGGCCTTGTTGTCGGCCGGGCCGGTCGCACCGGCGTTGGTGCCGTACGCGTACCAGCGGTGTGCCCAGATGGCGTTCTCGCCCTCGACGCCGCCGCCCGCGGACTCGTCCTCACCGGCGTGGACGATCTGGAAGTGGTCGATGTACCCGTCGGGCTCGTTGAAGTCGCCGTCGTTGTCGTAGTCGTAACGGTCCCACTGGTCGTACTGCGCCAGGTCCGTCTTGATCTGCTCGGGGGTACGGCCCTTGGCCTTCTGGTCGGCGGCCCAGGCGTTCACGCCGTCCCTGATCATGTCCCAGGAGTTGGCGCAGTTGCTGGAGCCGCAGTAGTTGGACCCGTAACGGGCCTCGTTGTACGGCACCTTGACCCAGTCGGAGACCTCGCCGTCGACCGAGTAGCGCCCGGAGGACGTCTTCTCGTAGTACGTCTTCAGCGAGTTCTTGCCGGCGCCCGTACCGAAGTAGAGGTCCTGGAAGTGCGCCTGGTTGTAGTCGGCCTGCCAGGCGGTGCTGTTGTCCTTCTTGGGGTCCGGCTTGGCTATCTTGTTGTGCGCCGGGCCGGGTGTGCCGCCGTACTTCGGGACGGCCGGCTCGGGGCCGTCGCCGTCCGGGTCGAACATGGTCGTGTTGTCGACCTTGTCGCCGAACTCCACCAGGACGGTGAAGATCTTGTCGGTCTTCTCGCGGCCGAGCTCGACGTACTTCTTGTCGTCGAGCTTGACGACCTTGGAGCCGCCCCGCTTCGACACCTTCTTGTCGCCCGCTATGACCTGCTCCAGGGCGGCCTGACGCTGGGCGTCCTGCTGCTTGCTGAAGGGGCCCTGCAGGTCGTGCGTGGTGCCCTTGGCCGAACCCGGGTCGCGGCGCTCGACTACGGACGACTTCGCTCCCGATGCGTGTTCATCCGCCTGGGCAGTGGCGAAAGCCGATGCCGTGGCGGCAGTGGCGGCCATGGCCACGACAACCGCTGCGGCGCGAAGCGCCCGTCTGTTAGTGGTCACTTGATGCAGTCCTCCCCGGCGTCCGCGGCTGCGGCCTGGGGTGGTGTAAAAGGGCCGCGCGCGGATACGCGTCACAAGTGACGACATTCGACCGGAGTTACACGGGAAAAGACAGACCTTGACTTGAACAGGCCAAGTGCACTATGCAGGAGCACATTTCCGTTATCCGGACGTTCACCGTGCAGGAAACCGGCGCGTCACGGACTGCGGTTGGAGAGCGAAATGACTCCGTGCGCCCCCCGCGCACCGGTACCGCGGGTTAGGTGATGCTTACTGCCGGTTCCTCAGGGGCATCCACCGTCGTAGAGTCGCTCGACAGTGCGACTGTGTTGAGAGACTGCCCATCCGATGCCCCGAGGACGGATACCGACATGCCGCGCATCACTGCTGCACAGCTCTCCTACGGTTCGGTCACCGTCGTCTTCTCGACCCTCGCCATGCTGTTGCTCTCCCGTACGGCTTCGGGCCTCGGCATCGCCGTCATCGGGACCGCGGCGCTTGCGCTCGGCCTGCTGGTGGCCATGACCGTACCCCACTCGTCCCGGGCGAAGCCGGCGAAGGCCGGGGCCGCGGTCCGCATGAACCAGGATGCGGTCTCCGCCGCCGTCGAGGCCGAGGGCCTCGCCCGCGACGGAGCCCAGACCTCCATCCCGGCGGCCCGCACGGCCGAGCAGCGTGCTGCGGCGCGTGTGGACGAACTCCTGGGAGCCATCACGTACGGCGTGTGGTCGAAGGAGCCGGCCGGTACCACCGCGCTCGTCCTGGGCTTCGGCCTGAGCGTCATGATCGGCTTCTACCTCGC
>NZ_JBEOVN010000055.1:0-38571 GCF_040295565.1 Streptomyces sp. NPDC002785
TGCGTTTCCGACTCTATCAGACTCTTTCGTGTCCGATTCCCGGTCGAAGCGGGGCTGCTTTCCAGTTCTTCGCTTTCGCGTTTCCCTTTCCGGCGAGTCCGACTCTATCAGGCCTTTTCATTTCCCTTGACCAACCTCCTGCAGGCATGCAGGTGCCGATCCGAGTTAGAGTCAGGGCTTAAAAGTCGCCGCCGACCCCCGACTCAAAGTCGTGGTGGGGCCAGGCAGGAGTACGACAGTACAGGCCGCCTAGGGGCGAAGCAAATCGTTTCCGGCGCCCTTCCAAGGCCGTAAACCATCAGGACTCGGGCGGAACCGGAACTTCTTATGACTTACCCTGCTGAACAGTACGCCGTCCCTCACAAGCTGTGACGGCGCCCTTCAAGCTCCACCCCTGGGAGGTTCCCTATGACCACTGTGACGTCCCCTCTTGCCGGCCGTGCCATCGGGCTCGCTGCGGTACCGGACCCGGTCTTCTCCGGCGCGATGGTGGGTCCTGGAACCGCCATTGATCCGGTACGCGAGCCGTCCGAGGCCGTATCGCCGGTCGACGGCATCTTGGTCTCCCTGCACCCGCACGCGTTCGTCGTCGTGGACGAGCACGGGCGCGGCGTTCTCGTCCACCTCGGCATCGACACCGTTCAGCTCAATGGTGAAGGCTTCGAGCTGCTCGTGAACAAGGGGGACACGGTCACGCGTGGTCAGGGCATCGTGCGTTGGGATCCTGTGGGCGTCGAGACGGCCGGCAAGTCCCCTGTGTGCCCGATCGTCGCGCTGGAGGCCACCGCTGATTCCCTCTCCGACCTCCGCGAGGACGGGGACGTGAAGATCGGCGACACGTTGTTCGGTTGGCAGTGACGGACTCGGCGCAGTGACAGCCGACTGGATATCCACCGCGGAGGCACGGACCGCCGCACAACCGGGGACGGGTGAAATGGAGACAACGCTGCGAGGCGTCGGTGTGAGCCACGGAGTGGCGATCGGCGAGGTGCGTCATATGGGTACGGCGGTACTCGAACCGCCGGCCAAGCAGATCCCGGCCCAGGAGGCTGAGCGCGAACAGGGGCGCGCTCGCCAGGCTGTGGAGGCCGTGGCGGCCGACCTGATTGCGCGCGGCAACCTGGCCGGTGGCGAGGCTCAGCATGTGCTCGAGGCTCAGGCCATGATGGCGCAGGACCCCGAGCTGATGGCTGATGTGGAGCGACGCATTGCCGTCGGCAGCACCGCCGAGCGCGCCGTCTACGACGCGTTCGCCGCCTACCGGGCGCTGCTCGCCAACGCCGGGGAGTACCTGGCGGGTCGGGTTGCCGACCTCGACGATGTGCGCAACCGGATCGTGGCCCGCCTGCTCGGTGTGCCGATGCCAGGTGTGCCGGACAGCGACGAGCCCTATGTACTGATCGCACGGGATCTCGCACCCGCCGACACCGCGCTGCTCGACCCGGCTCTGGTGCTCGGCTTCGTGACCGAGGAGGGCGGGCCGACCAGCCACAGCGCGATTTTGGCGCGGGCGCTCGGTGTGCCTGCCGTGGTGGCACTCCCCGGTGCCGTTGAGCTGGCCGAGGGCACCGTCGTCGCGGTGGACGGCAGCACCGGTGAGATCTTCGTCGAGCCCAGCGCCGAGAAGCGTGCGGAAATGGAGAGCGCCGCTGCGGCGCGCAAGGCGGCACTCTCCGCCTCGACCGGTCCCGGTGCGACCTCCGACGGTCACAAAGTCCCGCTGCTCGCCAATGTCGGTGGGCCGGGCGATGTGCCGGCGGCCGTCGACGCCGGCGCCGAGGGCGTGGGGCTTTTCCGTACCGAGTTCCTGTTCCTGGACGACAGCAAGCAGGCGCCGTCCGAGGAGAAGCAGGTTGCGGCGTACCGGGCGGTGCTTGAGGCGTTCCCCGAGGGACGTGTCGTGGTGCGGGTGCTGGATGCCGGTGCCGACAAGCCGCTGGACTTCCTGACGCCGGCGGACGAGCCGAACCCGGCACTGGGTGTGCGCGGGCTGCGGAGCTTGCTGGACCACCCCGAGGTACTGCGGACCCAGCTGGCCGCGCTGGCGAAGGCGGCCGAGGGTCTGCCTGTCTACCTCGAGGTCATGGCTCCGATGGTGGCGGACCGTAAGGATGCGAAGGCCTTTGCCGACGCCTGCCGTGAGGCCGGGCTGCGGGCGAAGTTCGGCGCGATGGTGGAGATTCCGTCCGCGGCACTGCGGGCGCGCTCGATCCTGCAGGAGGTGGAGTTCCTCTCGCTGGGCACCAATGACCTCGCGCAGTACACCTTTGCCGCCGACCGTCAGGTGGGTGCCGTGTCCCGGCTGCAGGATCCGTGGCAGCCCGCGTTGCTCGACCTGGTGGCGCTGTCGGCGGAGGCGGCCATGGCCGAGGGCAAGAGCTGTGGTGTCTGTGGTGAAGCCGCATCCGATCCACTGCTCGCCTGTGTCCTGACGGGTCTGGGCGTGACGTCGTTGTCGATGGGGGCCGCGGCCATTCCCTATGTCCGCGCCACGCTGGCGAAGTACACACTTGCGCAGTGCGAGCGTGCCGCTTCTGCCGCGCGTGCGGCGGACTCCGCCGAAGAGGCACGGGGGGCGGCTCAGGCGGTGCTGTCGGGCGAGTAGCGCTGCGGCGTCTGTGGTGAAGGGGCTCCCTGCCGTGGTGGCGGGGAGCCCCTTCGGCTGTCAGTGGTGTGATTCCGGTTCGTCCGCGCCGAGGTCGAAGCCCGCGCAGTACTCCACATGTGACTCCGGGGCCACCGGTTCGCCGGTGTCGGCGTCGGTGCAATAGGCGCTGAAGACCTCACCGGCGGTGAGCGGGACCAGGCTGCCGCGGGCCAGTCGCCAGCCGTGGACCCGGTCCTGGGTGCCGGGGTTGCTCGTACGCAGTACGACTCCCCCGGGCTTTTCCAGGGCGATGCCGACGGCGAGCACCGTGACGAACTCGGCTCCTTCCGCTGTTTCGAGGCGGGCGGGTCCCGTGGTGTCGCGCTCGGTGTGCAGGACGGCGAGCAGGTGCTCGTTCTCGGTGGGGGTGCTGCAGACGAGGTGGTGAGTGCCCGGTCCTGCCGTCTCCAGCATGCGCAGCAGCAGGTGGGAGGCGCGGTCGAAGGCGGCGCGGCCGATGTCCTGGCCGCAGTCCGCACAGTCTCCGAGGCCGGCCAGGGTCATCGTGGCGTACTCCCAGGTGGCCCGGCGGACGGCTCGGCTGACCAGGAGCGGGATCAGCGTGTCGATGGGCTGCCCGGTGTACGCGACGGTGGCGCCGACTGCGGCGATTTCGGCGGTGAAACGGCTGCGGCTGGCGGGAGCGTCGGGAACGATTCCCGACTCGGTGCAGAACTCCGCGAACTCCTCCGGGTCGAAGAGCGCGACCGTGGCGTGCATACCCTGCGCGGCGAGGGCTTTGAGCAGGCCCTCGACCTGCTGCAGATAGATGGTGTGGTCGTCGAAGGTGAAGGTGCGGTAGCGCTGCATCGCCGCGAAGTCCTGCTCGTCGGCCAGGAGGCCGATGGTGCTGGGTGCTTCGCGGCGCAGCGTACGTCGCATGGACGTGCCGGACCGGCTGTACCCGGCGGTCGCGCTGTGCTTGGTGTTCCTGATGTGTGCCATGAATCCCCCGGTGCGCTGTCGATCATTGCTCACTCAGAGTAATCATGGGTACTGACAATGTGGCCGGTCAGGCACGCTTGCGAGCGAGGTCCTCGTAGAAGTGGAGGAGTTCGAGGTTGTCGATCGAGCCGGGATTGACCGCTTTGGCCAGGGCCGTGCCTTGCAGGAGGCGTTTGACCGGAACCTCGATGCGCTTTCCTGTGAGGGTGTGCGGGATGCCGGGGACCTCGATGACCTCGTCCGGGACATGACGCGGGGAGAGGTTCTCGCGGATGGTCTGCTTGATGCTGTTGCGCAGGTCGTCGTCGAGCGCGGCGCCGTCGGCGAGGTGGACGAAGAGCGGCATCCAGTACCCGCCGTCGGGCTCCTCGATGCCGATGACGAGCGATTCGCGGATCTCGGGGAGCCGCTCGACGGCTTCGTAGATGTCGGCGGAGCCCATCCGTACACCCTGGCGGTTGAGGGTGGAGTCGGAGCGGCCGTGGATGACGACCGAGCCGTGTTCGGTGATCGTGATCCAGTCGCCGTGACGCCACACGCCGGGGTACATGTCGAAGTAGCTGTCGTTGTAGCGGCTGCCGTCGGGGTCGTTCCAGAAGCGGATCGGCATGGAGGGCAGGGGTGCGGTGACAACGAGTTCGCCGACCTCGCCGATGAGCGGCTGGCCTGCGGGATCCCAGGACTGGAGGTCCGTGCCGAGGCACGGGGCCTGGAGTTCGCCGATGTGCACGGGGAGGGTGGGGACCGCGCCGGCGAAGCAGCTGCAGACGTCCGTGCCGCCGCTGACGGAGGCGATCCAGAGATTCTCGGCGACTTCGTCGTGCAGCCAGCGGAAACCGTCGGGCGGGAGCGGGGAGCCGGTGGTGGCGACGCACTGGATGCGGGAGAGGTCGAAGTCTCGGCCCGGGTGGATGCCGGCCTTGCGGCAGGCCATGACATAGGCGGCGGAGGTACCGAAGAGGGTCGCTCCTGTCTGTTCGGCGACGCGCCACTGGGCGCTGACGTCCGGATAGCCCGGGCTTCCGTCGTACAGCACGAGCGTGGTCCCGGTGAGCAGGCCGGAGACGAGGAAGTTCCACATCATCCAGCCGGTGGAGGTGTACCAGAAGAACCGGTCGTCGGGGCCGAGGTCGCAGTGCAGGCCGATCTGCTTGAAGTGTTCCAGCAGGATGCCGCCCTGGGACTGGACGATCGCCTTGGGGAGTCCGGTGGTGCCGGAGGAGTAGAGCACCCACAGCGGATGGTCGAAGGGGACCTGTTCGAAGACGGGCTCGGTGTCCGCGGATGTGAGGGCGGACCATTCGAGGGCACCCTCCGGGGCGTCGGTGCCCAGCAGCGGGATGTGGACCACGGCGCGCAGGGTGGGCAGTTCGCGGCGCAGCTCGGCCACCGTGTCGGCGCGGTCGTGTTCCTTGCCGCCGTAGCGGTAGCCGTCGACGGCGAAGAGGACGACGGGTTCGACCTGCTGGAAGCGGTCGAGGACGCTGCGGGCACCGAAGTCGGGGGCGCAGGAGGTCCAGACGCCGCCGACGGCCGCGGTGGCGAGGAAGGCGACAACGGCCTGGGGAATGTTGGGGAGGTAGGCGCTGACACGGTCGCCAGGTGTGACGCCGAGGGCACGGAGCTCGGCGGCGAGCGATCCGACCCGGCGGCGGAGTTCGGACCACGAGAGGGTGAACTGGGTGTGGGTCTCGTCGACGTGGAGCAGGGCGGCAGCGTCCGCGCGCAGGGGGTCCTGCGCGGTGCGCAAGGCGTGTTCGGCGTAGTTGAGGGTGGCGCCGGGGAACCACTGGGCGCCGGGCATGGTGCGGTCGCCGATGACGGACTCGTACGGGGTGGAGAACCGTACGTCGAACCAGTCGGCGACGGCCTGCCAGAACGTCTCGAGCTCATCGACCGACCAGCGGTGCAGGGCCGGGTAGCCGCCGTCGGCCGGTGCTCCGTACCTCTCGGCCGCCCAGCTCTGGAAGCGGGTGACGGCTGCGGCCGCAATGCGGTCGGGGCCGGGCTGCCAGAGGGGGGCTTCGTTGGCTGCTGCGGTCATGGGGCGGCTCCCTGGCTGTACGGGTACGCGGGATGGGCGTGAGTCGCGCGCACACGTGCTGGGGTGTGCGCACGAGGCGGCTTTTACGGACGATGCCATGTGATCGTCTTTCGCACCAGGGTTCGCCCCCCATGGTCGCGCGTGCGGATATGTGGTCCGGCCACGGGTGAACGGAAGTTGAACGCAGCCCGCGCCCGCCCTGTCGGGTGGCAGGGTGAACTGCATGAACGGTCGTGACCTGGTGCGCTCGGTGAAGATGGTCGGTTCGGTGCAGGCGCTGCGCTCGGTGCGCTCCTCCTTGCGGCGTCGGAATGCGGATGCGCGGGCGCTGCCGCGGCGCGGTGCGGAGCGGGCGAGAGTGCCGGGACTTGTGGTGGGGGCGGAGCCGGGGCCGGGCGGGGGGGTGGTGCGCTTCGCACGTTCGAAGTTGCGGGTCCGGGTCGCGGTGGGCGGTTCGGTGTTCTGGGGCTGGGACGGGGCGGAGCCGTTGCCGTCGTACGCACTGGCCGGTGCGGCGCCCGAGCCGGATCCGCGGGCCGAGCTGGAACCGGACAAGGACGGCGGCTGGCAGGTGGTCTCGGAACGGCTGACCGTTGCGGTGTCGCGGCACGGGGCCGTGGAACTGCGTACTCCTGGCGGAGTGGTGCTCCGGCGCGAGTTGCCGCCGCGCTGGTGGGAGCCGGTGGCGGGTGGTGCCGCTCGGTGGGTGCAGCGTTCCGAGGTGCCGGCGGACGCCCGGTTCTTCGGGCTCGGCGGACGGGCGTCGGGGCCGCGACTGCGGGACGGTGTGTACGCGCTGTGGAACACCGATCCGGGTGGACGCTTCGGGCCGGGTGACGATCCGCTGTATCTGACGATGCCGGTGCAGGTGGTGGTCTCCGATGCGGGGACGCATCTGATGTTCCACGACAACACCTGGTCGGGGAGGGTGACGCTGCGCGAGGGCGAGGAGGGTGCGGGATCCGGCCATGACCGTCTGGGAATGTGTGAGGTGCGGATGGACGGGGGGCCGCTGCGCTGCTGGGTGATGGCCGGTACGCCGGCCCGGGTGCTGCAGGGCTGGACGGCACTGACTGGTGCGCCCGCGCTGCCACCGTCCTGGGCACTGGGTCCGCAGCATGCCCGTTGGGGGTTCGGGAGCGAGCGGGAGGTGCGGCGGATCGTTGCCGGGTACCGGGAGCGGGGGTTGCCCTTGTCGGTGCTGCATCTGGACATTGATCACCACGACGCGTGCCGGGTGTTCACCGTCGACCGCGGGCGCTTTCCCGATCTGCCGGGGCTGGCGAAGGAGCTGCGGGAGGACGGGGTGCGGCTGGTGTCGATCGTCGATCCGGCGGTGAAGGCGGAGCCGGGAAATGCGGTGTTCGACTCGGGTACGGCGGTCGGGAGCGGCGGGGCGTTCGTCCGGGATGCGCGGGGGCGGGCGGTGCGCGGGGAGGTGTGGCCGGGTGAGTGCGTGTATCCGGACTTCACCGATCCGCAGGTGCGGGGGTGGTGGGGCGGTCTGTACGAGGAGCGGCTTGCGCAGGGGTTCTCCGGTGTGTGGCACGACATGAACGAGCCGGTGTCGTTCGCGGCGTTCGGGGATCCGACGCTGCCTCGGTCGGCGCGGCACTCTCTGGAGGGCCGCGGGGGTGATCACCGCGAGGCCCACAACGTGTACGGGCTGGAGATGGCGCGTGCCGGGTACGAAGGGCTCCGTCGACTGCGGCCGGATACACGTCCTTTTCTGTTCTCGCGTTCCGGCTGGGCGGGGATGCAGCGTTACGGAGGGACCTGGTCCGGTGATGTGGAGACCAGCTGGCCCGGGCTGCGGGCCTCGCTGGCGCTGGTACTGGGGCTGGGGCTGTGCGGGGTGCCGTATTCGGGGCCGGATGTGGGCGGGTTCGACGGGTCGCCGTCGCCGGAGTTGTATCTGCGGTGGTTCCAGCTGGGTGCGTATCTGCCGTTGTTCCGTACCCATGCGGCGATCGACGCGGGGCGTCGGGAGCCGTGGGAGTTCGGGCCACAAGTGCTTGCGCATGCGCGGGCCGCGCTGGAGGAGCGGGAGCGGCTTCGCCCGTACTTCGTGACGCTGGCGCAGCTGGCCCGGCTGACCGGCGCGCCGTATGTGCGGCCGCTCTGGTGGGGCGCGCCCGGGGAGCGGGCGTTGCGGGAGTGCGAGGACGCGTTCTTGCTGGGTGACGCGTTGCTGGTGGCGCCGGTGCTGGAGCGTGGTGCGGATCGCCGGGCGGTGCGGTTGCCGCGGGGGCGTTGGTACGACACGGCGACGGGTGAGGTGTACGAGGGGCCGGGGCAGGTGTTGCTGGATGCTCCGTTGGCGCGGGTGCCGGTGTTGGCGCGGGCGGGTGCGGTGCTGCCGGTGCGGGGTGCGGACGGGGGTGTGGAGCTGGAGGTGTGGGCTCCGGCCGCAGGGCGCAGTGGGGGCGGCCTGGTGGTCCGGGATGCGGGTGACGGCTGGGAGCGGGCGGAGGTCGAGCGGTATACGTCGCGGCTGGTGGACGGGATGGTTCTGGTGGAGCGGGAGGGCGAGCAGGGACTGGTGAACTACCCGGTGCGCGTGCGGGGGTTGTAGGTCGGTCGCGGTGTACGCACGGGCCGTCGGGCCGGTCAGCGGTAGCCGCCTTCGAACCACGTGCGGGCGGCCCGGGTGTGCAGGGGGAAGGCGAGCTCGGTGGGTGTGCGGAGCAACTGGAAGCCGGAGGTCTCGTGGGTCGGCCCGGAGGGCGGGAGGCGGGCCGCGGAGCGTTCCGGGAGCAGGCCGAAGAGGAGTAGATGGCCGTCCGGGGCGCTGAGGGCGTCGGCGAGGCGGACGTCCTGTTCGTCTGCCTCGATGCCGGTCTCCTCGCGGAGTTCACGTACGACTGCGTTTTTCCAGTCCTCGTCGTGGTCGATGAAGCCGCCGGGGAGGGCGAGACCGCCGCGGTGGGGCGGGATGGTGCGGGTGATGATGACGAGCCCGGTGCCGTCGCGGTCGGTGACGGGGAGCAGGGCAACGGCGACCGGCAGCGGGTTGCGGTAGGCGGTGTCGCCGCAGACGGTGCAGGTGCGGGGCCATGCCGTGCGGGACACCGAGGCGGCGTACAGCGCTCCGCAGCTGCCGCAGTGGGAGTCCTTGACCGGCTTGTCGGGGTTGCTCGTGGGCACAGACACGCGCGGACTGTATCCGAACGCCTGCCGGGCCGCCCCGCACTGCTGAATTATGTGCCCATGACAGGTCTTGCTTCCGCTCTCCGTGTCCTGGCAGCCGCTGCCGCCACCCTGCTCGCCGTCACTGCCACCGCCCCCGCGGCGCAGGCGAAGCCCGAGCCGAAGGCCCCCGAGGAGTTCGTCGCGCTGCGTTCGGTGGATCCGACGATCATCCAGGAGATGCGCTACCCCACGGCACACAACTTCATGGGCATGCCGGTGGACGGCTACCGCCGGCCGGTCTGCATCCTGACCCGGCCGGCGGCCCGTGCCCTGCACCGCGCGCAGACCCGACTGCTGAAGCAGGGCTACTCGCTGAAGGTGTACGACTGTTACCGGCCGCAGCGGGCGGTCGACCACTTCGTACGGTGGGCGAAGGATCTCGACGACGAGACCATGAAGGGCGAGTTCTACCCCCGGGTCGACAAGACGCGGCTGTTCGCGGACGGTTACATCGCGGAGAAATCCGGGCACAGCCGCGGCAGCACCGCGGACCTGACGCTGGTGAAACTGCCCGCCACGCCGACCGGGCCATATCTGCCGGGCCAGAAGCCGGTGCCCTGTTATGCCCCCGAGGCCGACCGCTTCCCGGACAATTCCGTGGACATGGGCACGGGATTCGACTGCTTCGACACGCTCTCGCACACCGATGACCCGCGCATCCAGGGAACTCAGCGCGCCAATCGGCAGTTCCTGAAGAAGACGCTCACCGACGCCGGCTTTGTGAATCTGGCCGAGGAATGGTGGCACTACACCTTCAAGCCCGAGCCGTTCCCGGACACCTACTTCGATTTCCCGGTGGCCAGGAGGTCCGTCGCGGGGCACTGAAGCGCGTGCTGAAACGGACGGCCGGGACCACCTCCGTGGGTTCCGGCCGCCCGTTCTTCCTCTCGGACGCGGATCGGCCGTTTCCGGCTGCCGCTCAAGCCATTACGGTGCCCGTATGCCACAACAGACGTTCGATTCGTATGAAGAGTTCTGGCCCTACTACGTCGCGATGCACTCCAGGGCCGCGACTCGCTGGGTCCATCTGACGGGCACCCTCACCGGGCTCGCAGTCACGGCATACGGCCTGGCACGGGGGCGCAAGAGGTACGCGGCCGCGCTGCCTCTGATCGGGTACGGCACCGCCTGGCCCGCACACTTCCTGATCGAGAAGAACAACCCGGCGACCTTCGGGCATCCTGCCTGGTCACTGCGCGGCGACATACAGATGATCCGGATGATGCTGGCGGGCCGCGACCGGGAGCTGGCAGAAACCGCCGCCAAGTGGCTCGCCGACAACCGCTGACCGTGGCACACTTCTGACGTTCCGTCAGAAACATTGCCGGGGAGGGGTCTTGTCGCAGACACGCACACCAGTGGTGGCTGGGTGGTTCACCGAGGACAGCACCGATCAGGACTTCCGGCTGCTGGGCACCCGCTGTTCGGCCTGTTCATCGGTCTTCTTCCCGCGGCAGGACACCTTCTGCCGCAATCCGCGGTGCGCGGGCGGACGGATGACCGAGGTGCCGCTCTCCCGGCGTGGCACGGTCTGGTCGTACACGGACGGCCGCTACCGGCCGCCTGCCCCCTACCTCTCCGACCCCGACGTGCCCTGGGAGCCGTACACGCTGGTGGCCGTCGAGCTGGCGGCCGAGCGCATGGTGGTCCTCGGCCAGGCCGCGCCGGGGGTGGGCGTCGCGGATCTGGCGGTCGGGATGACCGTCGAGGTGGTCCCGGGCGTGCTGAGCGGGGGCGCCGGGACCGGTTCGGGCCCGGCGTGGACGACCTGGCACTGGCGGCCGGTGCCGTCCGAGGGCACCGGCCGGTCCGGGGGCGGTGCGGCATGACCGGGGAGGTGGCCGTCCTCGGCGCCGGGATGCATCCGTGGGGCAAGTGGGGGCGCAGCTTCGTCGAGTACGGCAGGGTGGCGGCCCGGACGGCACTCGGTGACGCGGGGATCGGCTGGCAGGACGTGCAGTCGGTGGTCGGCGCGGACACCGTGCGCGGCGGCTACCCGGGCTACGTGGCCGGCGCAACGTTCGCGCAGGCGCTCGGCTGGCAGGGTGCGAGGGTCGCCAGCGTGTACGCGGCATGCGCGTCGGGCGCCCAGGCGATCAACACCGCCAGGGCGCAGATCCTCGCCGGCATGGCGGAGGTGGTGCTCGTGGTGGGTGCGGACGCCGCGCCCAAGGGGTTCTTCTCCCCGGCGGGCGGCGACCGGCCGGACGATCCCGACTGGCTGCGCTTCCGGGTGCTCGGCGCGACGAACCCCGCGTACTTCGCGCTGTACGCCCGCCGCCGGATGGCCGTGCACGGAGACACCCCGGAGGACTTCGCGCTGGTCAAGGTGAAGAACGCGGCGGCCGGTGCGCTGAACCGTAACGCCCGCTATCGCACGCCCGTGTCCGCCGAACAGGTCGCCGCCTCCGCCGTGGTCGCCGATCCGCTGCGGCTGCTGGACATCTGTGCGACGTCCGACGGCGCGGCGGCGCTCGTGCTGTCCAGCATGGAGTTCGCCCGGCGTCACGGGGCCGCGGATCCGGTACGTATCCGCGCCGTCTCCACCGTGACGCCGACCTACCCGAGGGCCGTACTCGACCTTCCGGACCTCGCGACCGATTCGGCGGTCGCCGTGGAGCCGGCCGAGGAGAGCTTCCGTGCCTCGATCGCCCGGGCGGCGTACGAGGAGGCGGGCGTCGGGCCCGAGGATCTGTCCCTGGCCGAGGTGTACGACCTGTCCACCGCTCTCGAGCTGGAGTGGTACGAGGACATCGGGCTTTGCGGTGCGGGTGAGGGCGCCAAGCTCGTACGTGAGGGGGCGACGGCGCTCGGTGGCCGTATCCCGGTCAATCCGAGCGGCGGGCTCGCCTCCTTCGGGGAGGCCGTGCCCGCGCAGGCCATCGCGCAGGTCTGCGAGCTGACATGGCAACTGCGCGGCACTGCGGGCCGACGGCAGGTTCCGGCCGCGCGGGTCGGGATCACGGCGAATCAAGGGCTGTTCGGCCACGGTTCCGCAGTCGTCGCTGTTCGCTGAGCGCTCTCCCTGCCGATGTGCATTGCGCACCGGGCCGTACGGCTCCTGCCGTGAACAGCACTTGCTGTCAGCAGTCTTGACGACCCATCACACGGGGAGAAAAATCCTTGCTCAGTCAGGCAACAACGCGCGGCCCGTACCCCGGTCGGCGGGGGTGCGGGCCGCGTTCCTTGCGCTGTGTCCGCCGGATGGGTCCCTACGTCTTTGCGGGCTCGCGGGGGCGCTCCACGCGGGCCACCGCGTGCTCGACGACCGCCACCAGAACATCCCGTGCGGAGGAGCGGTCGCGTGCGTCGCACATGAGCACCGGCACCTCGAGGTCGAGGTCCAGCGCCGACTGCACCGTCTCGGTGGGGAACTTGTCCGCTCCTTCGAAGCAGTTGACTGCGACGGTGAACGGAATCGCGCGGCGCTCGAAGTAGTCGACCGCCGCGAAGCAGTCCTCCAGCCGCCGGGTGTCGGCGAGCACGACCGCTCCCAGCGCGCCCTGGGCCAGTTCGTCCCACAGGAACCAGAAACGGTCCTGCCCCGGCGTACCGAAGAGATACAGCACCAGGTCATCGCGGAGTGTGATCCGGCCGAAGTCCATGGCCACGGTGGTAGTGGTCTTCGCCTCCACGCCCGCCAGGTCGTCCACCGGGCGGCCCGCTTCGCTGAGTCTCTCCTCCGTACGCAGCGGCCTGATCTCGCTGACCGCGCCCACCAGAGTCGTCTTACCCGCTCCGAAGCCGCCCGCCACCAGGATTTTCAGGGTAACGGGCTCAACGGGCCGCCTGTTGCGGCTAGAGCGCCCGAAGGCCATTGATCACCTCGCGAAGAATGTTCACGTCCGGCAGCTCGGCCGGCGGAACGGGACGGGTTACGTGCACCAGCTCGTCCTCGACGAGATCACCGACCAGCACCCGGACCACCCCGACGGGGAGGTCCAGGCCTGCCGCGAGCTCGGCGATCGACTGGGGCATGTCACTGCAGAGTTCGACGATCTCCACATGCTCCGGGGAGAGCGTCTGGTCCCGGCCGTGATCGTCTGCCGCGGGTTCCGGGACGACGACCGCGATCAGGTCGAGCCGATGACGGGAGGCGCTGCTGGTACGGCCCCGGGTCATCGCGTACGGACGGACCACAGGGCCCGCGTCGGCGTCGTACCAGCGCGGTGCCTGCGGGTGCGTGGGCGTTGCCGGAGATCTGGAGGAGTCAGCGCTCATGCCGTCCACTCACCCCCCGGCGGACAGACCGGTCGTCCGGGGGGCGTTGGCCAGGTGGGCGCCGACGCGCTTGACCATCAACGTCATCTCGTACGCCACCTGGCCGACGTCGGATTCGGCGTCGGCCAGAACGGCGAGACAGCTGCCGTCACCGGCCGCCGTGACGAAGAGGAACGCCTCGTCGAGTTCGACAACGGTCTGGCGGACCCGGCCCGCGTCGAAGTGGCGTCCCACGCCCTTGGCGAGGCTGTGGAATCCGGAGGCGACGGCCGCCAGATGTTCGCTGTCCTCGCGGGTCAGGCCCTTGGACGTGCCGGTGGCGAGGCCGTCGCTGGAGAGCACCAGCGCCTTGTGGATGCTGGCGACGCGGTCGACGAGTTCGTCGAGCAGCCAGTTGAGCCGGCCTGAGCCCTGGCGTGCGGCGTCGGGTGCTGCGGCGTTCGGTGCGGTCATCGACCGTCCCCTCCCGGATTGGTTCCTTGTGCTGTTTCACCGGGACCGGTCACGTCCTCGGCGTTCTGCCGACGGCCGCGCTGCCAGCCGCGTTGGAGCGAAGCCATGCGGCTGCGTACCTCGTCCGCATCGCGCTCGAAGTCCTGAGCCGGTTCCGTCACCGCCGACTCCGCATCGCGGCCGCCGGAGACTTCGCGAAGCTGCGGGGCGAGGCTGGCCTGCCGGATGCGCCGGGGCAGACCGCCCACGGTCTCCCGGGCCGCGCTCGGCGCTGCCTCAGGCGCGGGCTGAGGAGGTTTGGCGGGCTCGACGGGTTTCCGGAAGCCGGTGGGCTGCCGGGGTTCGGTGGGGTGCCGCGGCTCGGTGGGACCTGCGGTGTCGACGGCAGAGGGCCACGGGCCGGCGGCCGACGGCCTGATCCCGGCGCCGGTGGCGGGACCGCCGGTGCCGGCCGGACCGGGTGAGGAGTCGTGCTCGGCGGACGTGGGGTGGGCGCGGCCCGCCTCGTCGACCCGGCGTCCGTTGTCGGCGACCAGGGTCGGCGGTTTGCGGCGGGGCAGCGGTGCCGGGCCGCCGGCGCGCATCGCCCGTACGCCGGCCGCGGGCTCCCCCGCATGGTCGGACGCCTGCTGGTGCTGTTCGCGGTCACCGTCGCGCCGGAGGTCGCGGGCGCGGAAGATGCTGCCGCGTTCGCTCTCGGTGTCGTCGATGTCGCAAGCACCGCCCAGCAGGGGGTCGAGCAGCGGATCGAGTACGGGGTCGCTGTCCAAGCCCAGCGCTCCTACGGGTCCTTCGAGCTCGACGGGCCCGTCCAGGAGGGCCGGGTCCACGCGGCCGGCGGGGACGGGGGCGAGGCCGGAGGGCCTACCGGTGGCGCGGCGGTCCGGCACACCGTCCCCGCGGTCCTTGGCGCTGCCCGGTCCCTGGCTCGCCGTCCTTCCGCCACTGCCGATCGCCTTCTCCGACCGCCGGTCCAGGCGGAAGCCGGTGCCGTGCGTCTTTGGGGCGTCGGTGAGCAGCGCCGCCGGGATGAACACGACGGCGGTCGTGCCACCGTACGGAGAAGTCTGCAGCGAGACACGGACGTTCTGCCGCTGAGCGAGCCGGCTGACCACGAAGAGACCGAGCCGGTCGGTGTCGGAGAGTTCGAACTCGGGGGTCTCGGCGAGTCTCAGGTTGGCGTCGAGGAGGACGTCGGGAGCCATGCCGAGGCCGCGGTCGTGGATTTCGAGCGTGAAGCCGTTGGAGACGCGTTCGCCGTGCACCTGGACCGCCGTGTGCGGGGGTGAGAACACGGTGGCGTTCTCCAGGAGTTCGGCGATCAGATGGGTGAGGTCGGCGACGGCGGGGCCGCCCACACCGATGCGGGGCAGCCGGCGGACCTCGATCCGTTCGTAGTCCTCGACCTCGGCGACCGCTGCCCGAACCACGTCCATCAGCTGGATCGGCTTGCGCCACTGACGGGACGGTGCGGCACCGGAGAGGATCACCAGGCCCTCGGCATGGCGCCGCATGCGGGTGGTCAGGTGGTCGAGGCGGAAGAGGTCCGCGAGTTCATCGGTGTTCTCGGTGCGACGCTCCATGGCGTCAAGGAGCGTCAACTGACGGTGCAGCAGCACCTGGTTGCGGCGGGCGAGATTGACGAAGACCTCGGACACCCCGCGGCGCATGTCCGCCTGCTTGACCGCGGCTTCGACGGCGGCCCGTTGCAGGGTGTTGAGGGCCTGCCCGACCTGGCCGATCTCGTCCCGTTCGTACTGGAGGTGCGGTGCCTCGGTCTCGACGTCGACCTGTTCACCCGCGGCGAGGCGGCGCATCACGCTGGGCAACCGTACGCCGGAGACCTCATGGGCGTCCTTGCGGAGCCGGGAGAGGTCACGGATGAGCTCACGGCCGATGCGTACGGAGACGAACACCGAGGCGAGCAGGGCGAGGAATCCGAGGACACCTGCGACCCCGGCCTTGATCAGGACGCTGTAGCCGGCGGGCTTGCCGCGGTCCTGGAAACGGTTGTTCATCTCGGTGGAGTCGTTGGCCAGCCGGTCCAGGACCGGCGGGGCCACCTCCTGCCAGCGCTCGGCGTCGACCGCTCGCGGGTCCCGGGTGGGACCACCGCTGATGAGGGTGTTCTCCACGGTCCTCAGCGCTTCGCTGTCCGGGCTCGCCCAGTACTGCTCCACGCGTTGGCGCTCCGAAGAGGGAAGCATCTCGCCATTGATCTCGTAGAGCAGCTTGCGATGGGCGACGAGGTCGGAGATCTGGCGCAGTTCGGAAGCGGTGAGCCGTCCGGCGATGAGTGACGAGGCGACCAGAGCGTCTTCGCGGGAGAGCATTTCGCGGGCTCGTGAGATACCGACGAGCGCGCGGACCTGCTTGTCCATCGACACGTTCTCCATCGTGCGCAGACCGGTCAAAAAGCGGTAGCAGGGGTCGATGAGACGGTCGTAGAACTCCATCGCCTTGAGGCGGTCGATGGTGCGTTTCTCGACCGAAGCGCGGAGTGCGCCGAGGCCCTCGACCGTGCCGAGGACAGAGTTCAGCTGTGTTTCGTCCTCGGGCCGCAGTGCATCGCGGATGTCCTTCTGCCGTGCGCTGTCCTGGACGTCCGCCACGACACGGTCGGTGGCTGCCCGTTGGCGCTGCAGAAGAGGGAGGGCATTGGAGGCCCGGGGGTCAGCAAGGAAGACAAGGGTCTGGCGACGTTCGTCCTGAATGGCACGGACGGTGTCTTCCAGAGGATGGCCGACCTTCTCCACGATGGTGCTCGCGCTCATCAGGTGGCCGGCCTCGCGCCCCGTCAGGAAGGTGGCGAAACCCCAGAGTCCGGTGAGAGACACGAGCGGCACCAGCAGCAACGCCACGATCTTCCTGCGGATGGACTTCCCGCGAAAGCGCATGGCCTCCTCCAGCCCGGCCCCGCGGGGCGGTGGTCGTGTTCCGTCAACAAACGGCGCGAGCCTACTACCGACAGAGAGACAACTCGAAGAGATGTCCGGACGATTTTCAGCCGCACTCCCCAGCGTTGATCATGAGTTGTCCCGGTATTCCAGGCAATGAAATTCGCGAAAGTGGCAGAAGGCACCTGTCAGGGCATCACACTGTCCGGTAGGGCAGTTGGCTGGAATTCTTTGTTCGGTGATGGATCGAGGGAATCTTCACAGCTGATCAGTCGTCTCTCTGTACGAGGCAGAGGGAACACGGGGGGCACTCAGGGCAGGACGGTCCGGTCCACCCGCGTAGAAGCGGCGCATGCCGGGCAGCAACCCTGAAGTCCGACATTGCTGGGGAGTTGAGAGTCCTTGGATACGGAAGAGCGTCGGAGTCCGGTGTCGTCGGCACCGGCGGCGACGGTGGCTTCGGCGGCGACCGGCAGGGCGAAGATCCCGCGCCAGCAGCACCGGCAGCTCTGGGTGGAAGAGCTTGCGATACGGCGACGGATGCCGGACCCGGTCCGTAAGGCGGCCGTGCGTGCCGTGCTCATCATGTCGCTGACGATCATCCAGGCCATGGTGGCGTTCCTGTGCACGCTGACGGGGTCCTGGCTTGCCTTTCCGATGGTGCTGAGCAGTGTGGGCAGCACGGTCGCCGCGACCTGGGCCGTGCTGGATGTCTGGATCACCCGGCAGGTCTGGAACCAGCGCAACGGCGTGGTGTCCACGCCGAGCAGTTCGGCGCGGCAGTTGCGTCGTGAGCGGCGCAGAGCCCGGCGGGCGGCACGGGCCGCGCAGCGGGACGATGCGCGGATACGCCGGCGGGACGCGGGCAGCCTCTCGCGGGCCTGAGCGCCGCCCGACCTGTCCTGTGGATCGGCCGGGCTCGCGCGGCTTGCGGCCGGGCTGTCTCCCTGCTCGCCGTCCCTGCTCGTCGTGCCTACTTGCCGGACGGGCCCTGAGCGGGAACCCGGGCTGTGTCGGGCAGTGTCGTGGCGCGCTTGAACATGCGGGTGGCGGTGATCTCGCCGTGCACCGTCTCGCCGTTCGGGTCCTGTTGCGGCAGCCCGGGACGAAGGTGCTCCTCCACACTGATGTACTTCAGTCCGGCCCGCAGGTCCGCGTCATTGCGCAACCGGATGACCAGCGGGAATTCGGCAAGCGCCGTGGTGTCGAAGAGTCCGGTCGTGTAGAGCAGCTGCACACCGAGGGCATCCGACACCGCGCGCTGGAGCTCCAGCAGATAGGTGGCGTTGGCGCGGCCGATGGGGTTGTCCAGGAAGAGCGTGCCCGCGTGCCGGTGCTGGTGCCGGTCGCGGCCCCGGTCGTTGCTGCGAAGTGCGGCCATCGTGCAGTACAGGGCGATGGCGGCGGTGAGCAGCTGGCCGCCGGAGAAGACGTCGCCCATCTGTCCGACCGGGACGCGTTCGGCACGGAGCACCGCGTCCGGCTTGAGGATCTCCACGGCGATGCCCTTGGGTTCCAGCGCCGCCTGCACACCGCGCAGCAGGAGGGACATGCCGTCCCTGCGCAGGTCGGAGTTCTTCCTCAGGGCGGCGCGGGTGGCCTCGTCGATGACCTCGCCGAGCCGCTCGGTGAGCGTCGCCTGATCGGGTTCCTCGAAGCGGATCCGGAGGAACTCCTGGCCTGACCACTCCCCCAGTCCTTCGGGAAGCTGGGAGAGCCGCTGGGCGGAGCGGAGGGTGGTGAGCGCGGACTCCACGAGGCCGCGGAGCCGGTCGACGATGGAGCCGCGGTTGCGCTCCAACTGGGCCAGCTCGTCGGTGAGGACACGGAGCCGGGGTGCGAAGGCGGCGGCCCACTTCTCGGCGTGCTCGGGCAGTGCCGCGGCCGGCAGCTCGCGGATCTGCTGGCGGGCGGGGGTGCGGACCTGTTCGTAGCGGGTGGAGTTGGCGTGCCGTACGAGGACGTCGCTCGCTTCCCGTACGGCGCTCTCGGCGGCGGACAGGTCGGTGGCGCAGCCTCGCAGTGAACGGCGGGCCTCTGCGGCGGACTGCCGGGCCTCGTCGAGGCTGCCCGAGTACGGCTCGGGGGCCTCGGTGTCGTCGTCCGCGCCGTGGTCCCTGAGGAGGTCGCGCAGTAGCGCGGCGGTCTCGTCGAAGCCGCCTGCCGAGTCCTCGGCGGTGCGGTGGGCGTGCAGCAACTCGGCGTGGGCGGCGCGGGCGGTGTCCAGGGTCGCGGTGGCAAAGGCCAGTTCGGCCATGGCGGTACGCAGGAGGGCCTGGGCCTGCTCGGCGTCGGCGGGGACCAGCGCGTCGGGGAGTTCGGTGTGGTGGGTCTCGCCGTCGGCCGGGGCCAGGCGCTCGGCCTCGCCCCGCAGCCGGCCCAGCTGCTCGCTCGCGGTGGAGGCCCTGGTTTCCAGGAGCTGGACCAGGGATTCGGCGCGGGCGGCGGCCGCCTGCCTGGAGGGGCCGTCGGCGCCGTCGGTGCCTTCGAGCAGCTGGGCGGCCCGGGTGCGGACCTTGTTGGTGAGCCGGTCCAGCTCGGCGAGGGCGGCGCTCTCGTCGCTCTCCGCGCGGGCCTGTTCGGCGCGCAGGTCGGCGCCGACGCCCACCTTCTCGTACAGCTGGGATGCGGCCCGGTAGGCCTCCCGCAGCGTGGGAAGCGCGGTGCGCGGGGTGTCGCCCTCGGGTTCCGGGAGGTGTTCGGGGGCGCCTGCGATCTCGGCGCGTTCGGCTCGCAGGGCGCGGGCGGTGCGGCGGGCGTCGTCGGCGGCACGCTGAGCGGCCCTGCGGTCCTCGTCGGCGGCGCGGGCCCGCTCCAGGCAGACGGTGGCACGGGCCTCGGACTCGGCTGCCTCGTCGATCAGTTCGCGCAGTTTCGCCTGCCAGCGAGCGCGTTCGCGGAGCCGGTGGGCGAGGCCGGCGAGGGCGTCGGCGGCGCGGCGGGCGCGCTGGGCGGCCTCCTGGCGTTCGTCGCGGACGCGGGCGGTGTCCGCAGCGGCCTCGTCGGCCTCGGCGCGCACGGTACGGGCTTCGGCGAGTGCGGCTTCTGCCGCCGCGGCGGCCGAACGGGCGGTACGGGCTGCTTCGGCGAGCTCGGCGAGCATGCCGGGCGGGCAGTCTGCGCGCCAGGAGCCGATGCGGGCGGCGAGGGAGCGGTCGGTGGTGAGGCGGGCCGCGAGGGCACGGATGTCCTCGTCGCGAGCGGCGGCCCTGCTCCTGAGGGCCTGCCGCTCCTCGTCGGCGGCGTGTTCGTCGTGCATCGCCGGGTTCGGCGGAACGAGGAACACCCCTTCCGCGCTCGCAGCCGAGCCCGGGCCGGTGGCCGGGACGGGGGCGAGCAGCGCGGCGGCCGTGCCGACGGCGACGGCGGAGCGCGGCAGCAGGGCGGCGCCGCTCAGGACGTCGCGGGCGCGGGCGTGCGAGTCGGGGTCCGTGATGACCACGCCGTCGACGAGTTCGGGACGGGCGGCGAGTACGGCCGCGTGGTCGGCGGGGTCGACGGCCTGGGCGAGGTATCGCCAGCCGGGAAGGGCGGGGATGCCGTGCTCGCCGAGGTATTCGACGGTGGCGAGGACATCGGGGCCGGGCGGCAGCAGTCCGCCGTCGCCGAGTGCGCCGAGGATGCGGGAGTCGTCGGCGGCCGCGGTGCGTAGTTCGAAGAGGCGGCGCTCGGCGGAGGCGATGCCCTGGTCGAGCAGCTCCCGCAGTTCGTCGGCGCTGCGGTCCAGCTCCTGGGCGGTGAGCGGCTGTTCGTGGGCGGCGGGCTGTCCGGTGGTGACGGTGTGCGTGCCGTGGGCGGTCTGGCCCGGCTGGTCCGTCTCCCCTCCCTGACTCGCCCGACCTGCCTGTTCCTGGTGCCGGTCCTGGTGGTCCGCGCCGTGCGGGGCGTCCGGGTCCGTCTCCGCCCCGGCTGCTCCGCGGCGGGGCCTGGGAACGCCTGTGCCGTGCGTGGCCGGCAGGCCCAGCAGGTCGGCCAGTCGGTGGTCGGCGGCGATCGACTCGGCGGCCCTGAGCTCGGCCTCGTACGACTGTTCCGCGGCCTCTGCGGCATCGGCGGCGCGCGCCGCGGCGAGTTCGGCGCGGCTCTCGGCGGCTGCGGCTTCCCTGGCCAGGTCGGCCGCCGAGCGGGCGGCCTCCCTGGCGGTGTCCCACGCGGCGACGGCGGACTGCTCGGCGTCGCTCGCGGCGAGGGCGGCGCGAGCCGGGTCTGCGTCCGGCGCGGTGTTGTCGAGCCAGCCGGCCCGTACCGCCTCTGCTGTTTCCTGCTCGACCTCGGCAAGGCGCTGGCGCAGATGTCCGGCCTCGCTGCGGGCGCGCTGGGCCTCGGTGGCTGCGGTGGTGGCGTCGCGGTGGGCGGTCTCGCCCGCGGCCTGCAGGGTGTCGGAGCGCTCCTCCTCCTTGTTGGCCAGGGTCTCGCCGGCCTCCGCCGCGGTGTGCAGGGCCCGTACGAGATCGGCGGCGGTCTCGGCGCGGGCGGCGAGCGCAGGCGCGGCGTCGCGCTCGGCCTCGCGGATGGCGACGGCTACACGGGCGGAGCGGTCGGCGGCGGCGCGGTGCCGCAGTACGGCCTCGGCGGCCTGCCAGGCGGAGTGCAGGGTGCGGGCGTCGACCAGTTCGCGGCGCTGGGCGGCCGCGCCCTTCTCTGCCGCGGTCAGGGCCAGGGAGGCGTGCCGGTAGGCCAGTTCGGCCGCGATCAGGGCGCTGCGGCTGCGGGCCTCCTCGGCCGTGGTGACGGTGTGGGCGGCACCCGTCACCTGCTGGGCGAGCTCGGCGGTCCGGCCGCGCTCCTGGCCGGCGCGGGCGGAGAGCCTGCGGGCGAGCGTACGAGTGCGGCGCTCGGCGCCCGCGTGGATGTCCCGGGCGCGGGACCGGGTGGCGGCGGCCTCGACGATCCTGCCGAGCAGATCGACCGAGCCCGCGGTGAAGTCGCGCTCCGCGGTCAGCTCGGCTCGGCGCCCCAGCTTGTTGCCGAAACCGCTCACCAGGTCGGCGAGTCCGTCCGTGTCACGGGTGTCCGTGACGGCGCGCAGGAGAAGGTCGGTGAAGTCGGAGTCCTTCTTGACCGCGAAGAGGCCGGCCGCCTCGCCCTCGTCGGCGTTCATCTCGCGCTGGTAGCGAAAGAGTTCGGGGTCGAGACCGAGGTCTCCGAGGTGCTCGTTCCAGCGGTCGTGGATCTCTTCCCAGTGCACATCGAGGTGCTGGTAGAACTTGCCCGCCTCGGTCAGGGCGTCGCGGAAGCCCTTCATCGTGCGCCGTCGGCCCTGCGCGCCGGAGGCGCCTTCGACGGGGCGGTGCACCGAGGTGGCCTCGGCGACCGGCAGGGAGTCCAGACTGAGACCGGGCCCTGGGCGGAAGGAGTACCAGGCCTCGGCGAACTTGCGCGGGTCGTTGGAGACCTGCCGCCCACGCCATTCGCTGACCTTGCCGACGACGACGCATTCGCCGGTGAGGGTGTGCTGCCACTCCAGGGCGACATGTCCGCAGTCGTCGGCGAGCAGGAACTTGCGCAGTACGCCGGAGCTGGCGCCGCCGAGGGTGTTGCGGTGGCCGGGCAGCATCACCGAGAAGATCAGCTTCAGCAGCACCGATTTGCCGCCGCCGTTCTCCAGGAAGAGCACACCGGCGGGGGCGGGGCGGCGCGGCGGGCCGACCGGCTCCTCCTCGAAGAACTCCGCCTGTGCCGGGGCGGGGTTGGGTACGGGCTCGCCCACTCCACGCAGGTCGAGAACGGTGTCGGCGTAGCGCGCACCGGCAGGCCCGATGGAGTAGAGGCGGACCCGGGACAGCTCGTACATGGCGGCGGACTCTCGTCGTTCAGGCAGCGGGAGGGAGACGGCGGTGGTGGGGCGGGCCGGTCAGGCGTGGAAGGGCAGACCTGCGTCGCCGACCAGCTCCAGGTCGTCGGGGCCGGGCGGCGGCAGCAGCGTCGCCGTTCCGTCGGTGACCGGTACGACTCCGAGTTCCAGCAGTTCGGCCATGGCGGCGCTGCCGGCCATGTCGCGGACCTGGAGCTGGTAGCGGGCGGTGGTACGGAAGGAGCCTCCGGCGTCGTCCCCGGTGCGCTGGAGGAAGCCGGAGTCGGTGAGGAAGGTGACGGCCTTGCCGACGATGCCGGTCGTGGAGCCGGCCAGCCTTCGGGCGTCCTTCGTGGCTCCGGTGGAGCTGCGACGGGCGTAGATCCGCCAGGCCGCCTCCAGTCCGGGGGCGTCGGTGGCCGGGTCGGTGTTGTCGCCGTGCTCCTCGGCGCGCTCCTCCAGGCGGTGACACGCCTGGCGTACGAACGAGTCGACGCCGTTGACGGTGATCCGGCCGATGTACGCGTCGTCGGCGAGGTCCTCGGGGCGGGGGAAGGCCATAGCGGCGACGGCGAGGTGTGCGAGCCCGTGCAGGAAGCGGTCGGCGGAGTCGGACGAGGCGCGGCGGGCGTAGTCGCCCATGCGGACGGCGAAGACCGAGTCCTCACCGGCGGTCACGGCCATGCCGGCGCGGGTGGACACTTCCAGGACGACCAGGCCGAGTCCGGTCGCCACGGCGTCGGCGAGCCGGGCGAAAGCGGGCTCCTCCCGGTAGCGACGGAGCAGTTCGGCGTATTCGGCGTCGCGTGCGGGCAGCAGTTTGGGCTGCAGTCCGAAGGCGACGAGCCGGGCGGCGTCGGCTGCGTCGGCCGGCGTGACGGGTGCGGTGGCGGTGGCGATGGCGGGCCCTGCCGGGGCGGCAGGCGTCGCACTCTCGGTCGCGTACGCGACGGTCGGCTCGCTCCACGCGTCGGCGTGCTGTGCGCGGTGGTCGCTCACGACTGTCGCTCCTTGATGCGGAAACTCTTCGGTACGGGGTGGACGGCGCCGGTTCTCGCGGCACCTGTCCTGGGCGGCTCGGTCCGGTCCGCGCACACCGCGTGGGCGCGGACAGGGCGGCGACGTCCATGGCCGGCGTGCGCCGGCCGGGCCGGCGACTCGTGTGCCTCACGTGGCGCGCCGCTCATGACGCCTCCGAGCGGTCCGCGGCCATTCCGGCCGCGTCCAGCAGGGCCGTCCCGACTATCAGGTCCGCACCGCCGAACTCCGGGTCGTCGAGCTGCGTTCCGTCGTCGACGGAGAACAACAGGCGCTGCTCGCCCTGCCGGTAGGCGGTGCCGACCGGCGGGCTCGCGGCGTGCACCGCGAGCAGGGCGAGCAGGTAGGGCAGTTCGGGATCGCGGCGCCGGGCCTCCGCGAGGAGCCCGGAGAGCCGGCGCGGGGCGTCGTGCTCCAGGTCGAGAAGTTCCATGGCGCTCGCGAGCTGCTCCTCGCTGAACCTGCTGTCGTCCGGGGTGGCGATCAGGTCGGGTTCGGGCATTTCGGCGCCCAGGTGTTCCCGCTCCAGTGGCGGGGTGAGCAGCATGTCGACGAGGTCGCCCACCCGTACCGAGGTGGGGGTGCGCAGCCCGGTGCCGTTGGCGAAGAACGCGTCCGTGACGCGGATGGCCTGTTCGACGGGGAGCGGCAGCAGCGGGGCGACCAGCTGACCGTACAGATCGAGGCCGGTGCGGGCCGTGGGGGTGGCGAACGCCTGCCGGTCCTGTTCGGCGCGGAAGAGCGGTCCGGCTTCCAGCAGGCGGGACTGCAGCTGGGTGTGGCGGCGGATGCAGTCCTTGACTATGTCGACGAGCTCGGCGGCGCGCCGCTTGTGCTCGGGCTCCTCGGCCTCGTCTCGCGCCTTGCGGATGTTGGTGAGGATCGCGTTCTCGTGGCGGTAGCGGTCGGCGACGTGGTCGAGTGCTTCGGCGATCATGTCGGGCACGGCGTTGAGCCAGTCGACGGCCCGGACGTTGCGCCGGGTGGCCTCCAGCGTCTTGCGGAGGGTCTCCGCGTACTGCACGGTGCGGTAACGGGCCTGCTCGGCAGCGAGCTGTGCGTCCGCGAGGCGGCCTCGGCTGATGAGGACCTCCAGCTTCACCTCGGCGGCGATCTGGGCGCTGGTGACGTCCGTGTCGAGGGCGCCGACCAGGACGTTGACCGCTTCGTCGGTGGCGCGGAGGAAGACGGTGCCGCCGTATCCCGGGACCTCTTCGATCAGTTTGAAGTCGTAATCGCGACGGACATACACACCATCAGGGCCGAAAGTGCCATATACCGCACGGAATCCGCGGTCGACGCTGCCGACATTGATCAGGTTCTCCAGCACCCAGCGGGCGACCCGCTCGTGCTCGGCGGCCGGGCGGCGCGGGGCCTGGGCGGCGACACGGGGAAGCAGTCTGGTCACTATCTGGTCGTGGTCGGCACCCGTGTCGAAGTCCATGTTGAGGGTGACGAGGTCGATCGCGGCGAGTGCGACCTCGGCCATCGCGTAGACGGTGTACTCACCGGCCAGATTCGCCTTGCGGACATCGAGGTCGTGCAGCGGCGCCGTGCAGGCGAGCGCGCGCAGCCGCCGCGAGAGCCCCTCGTCGGCGGCCGGGCCCGGGGCGGGCCGCGGCCCCGCGCTGAGCTGGGGCGCAGCGTTGTCCGTGTAGGCAGGCGAAGTCACGCTGCACAGATTAGGTCCTCACACCGACAACGGTCGAAACGACGCAGAAGCGACCCTTGCCCGGAGCCGGCCGGAGCCGGCATCACAGCCGTTCCCCGGTGGGGCCCTTGCGGTCGTTCCGGCCCGGCTCCGGGGGTCCGTATCCCCCGCCGCCCGGTGTGCGGAGCACCAGTACGTCCCGCCGCTCCAGGTCGGCCATGTCACAGCCTCGCAGTGGTGTGACCGTCCGGCCGTCCGACCGCTCGATGTACTGCTCGCCCAGTGCGCCGGGCCCACCGCCCGCCATGCCGTACGGACGGACCCGGCGGTGGCCGGAGAGCAGCGCCGCGGTCACGGGTTCGAGGAAGCGGATCCGCCGCTCCACGCCGCAGCCGCCGTGCCAACGCCCCGCACCCCCGCTGCCGTCCCGTACCCGGAAGCTCTCCAGCAGGACGGGGTAGCGCCATTCGAGGACTTCGGGGTCGGTGAGGCGGGAGTTGGTCATATGGGTCTGTACGGCGTCGGCGCCGTCGAAGCCGTCGCCCGCGCCCGAACCGCTCGCCACGGTCTCGTAGTACTGGACCCGTTCGTTGCCGAAGGTGAGGTTGTTCATGGTGCCCGAACCCTCGGCCTGGATGCCGAGCGCCGCGTACAGGGCGCCGGTGACGGCCTGGGACGTCTCCACGTTTCCCGCGACGGTGGCCGCCGGATGGACGGGGGCCAGCATGGAGCCCTCCGGAATCCTGACCTCCAGCGGCTTGAGGCAGCCGCTGTTGAGCGGGATGTCGTCGGCGACCAGGGTCCGGAAGACGTACAGGACAGCCGCCATCACCACAGATTTCGGCGCGTTGAAGTTGCCCGGCTGCTGCGGTGAGGTGCCGGTGAAGTCGACGACTGCGCTGCGGGTGGCCTTGTCCACGGTGAGGGCGACCTCGATGACCGCGCCGTTGTCGGTCTCGTAGCGGTAGGCGCCGTCGTGCAGTTCGGCGATGATCCGGCGGACGGACTCCTCGGCGTTGTCCTGCACGTGCCCCATGTACGCGGCTACAGCCTCGGGGCCGAACTGCTCGACCATACGCCGGAGTTCGGCGATCCCCTTCTCATTGGCGGCGATCTGGGCGCGCAGATCGGCGAGGTTGGTGTCCGGGTCGCGGGAAGGATACGCGGCGGTGGTGAGCAGCTCGCGCGTCTCAGCCTCGCGGAGTCTGCCGCCCCGCACCAGCAGCCAGTTGTCGAACAGCACTCCTTCCTCATGGATGGTGCGGCTGAAGGCGGGCATGGAGCCGGGGGTGATGCCCCCGATCTCGGCGTGGTGTCCGCGTGAGGCCACGAGGAAGCGCAGCTCCGGCCGCTCACCACCGGTCTCGTCGAACACGGGTGTCACGACGGTCACATCGGGCAGATGTGTGCCCCCGTGGTACGGATCGTTGATGGCGTACACATCGCCGGGCCGCATCGCTCCACTGTTGCGCCGCAGCACCTCCTTGATGGACTCCCCCATCGAGCCGAGGTGTACGGGAATGTGCGGGGCATTGGCGATCAGATTGCCGTCCGCGTCGAAAAGGGCGCAGGAGAAGTCGAGCCGCTCCTTGATGTTGACGGAGTGGGCCGTGTTCTCCAGGCGCACGCCCATCTGTTCGGCGATCGACATGAACAGGTTGTTGAAGACCTCCAGCATGACGGGGTCGACCCGGGTGCCGACGGCCGTGCGGTCCGGGCGCGGGCGGACCCTGGTGAGCAGGAGATGGCCGGTGTCGGCGAGAGCGGCCTGCCAGCCCGGGTCGACGACAGTGGTGGCATCCGCCTCGGCGATCACGCCGGGGCCGGTCACGGTGTCCGCAGGGTGCAGTTCCTCGCGCCGGTGGAGCGGGGTGTCCTGCCATCGGCCGTCGGCGAACATCCTTACGGTGTCGTGCGGTTGAGGTTCCGTGCTCTCGCGGGGTGTGCGGGCGGCCAGGCACGGTTCGTGCTGTCCCGCCGCGCCGATCGCCTCGACCGACACCGCCTCGACGACCAGGGGTTTGTCCATGGTGAACGCGTAGCGTGCGCGGTGCTCCGCGGAGAAGGCCTCGGCCATGGCGGGCGCGCTGTCCAGGCCGACGGGCAGGCTCGAGTCCGTTCCGGCGTAGCGCAGAAAGACCCGGGCGCGCGTGCTGATCGCGCTGTCGGGGATGGCGTCGGCGCGCAGTTCGGCGCGAGTGCGGGCGGCGAGTTCGTCGCAGAGTTCGCCCACCGCGGTCAAGGTCGCCTCGTTCAGTTCCTCCTCGACGGACTGTTCGCGCATCGCGGTGGCGTCGGCGAGACCGATGCCGTACGCGGACAGCACGCCTGCCAGGGGCGGTACGAGGACCGTGTCGATACCGAGGGCGTCGGCGACGGCGCAGACGTGCTGGCCTCCGGCGCCACCGAAGCCGGTCAGGGCGTAGCGGGTGATGTCGTGTCCGCGCTGCACGGAGATCTTCTTGACCGCGTTCGCCATGTTGAGCACGGCGATCTCCAGGAACCCGGCGGCGACCTCGGCCGCCGTGTGCCGCGCTCCGGTGGCGCGCGCCACGTCCTGCGCGAGCGCGTCGAAACGTTCGCGTACGAGGTCCGCGTCGAGCGGGAGGTCGCCGTCAGGTCCGAAGACGGCCGGGAAGTGCGCGGGCTGGACCCGGCCGAGCATCACATTGGCGTCGGTGACGGTCAGCGGCCCGCCGCGGCGGTAGCAGGCCGGGCCGGGGATCGCGCCCGCCGAGTCGGGGCCGACGCGGTAGCGGTGGCCGTCGAAGTGCAGGACGGAGCCGCCGCCGGCGGCGACGGTGTGGATGTTCATCATGGGGGCGCGCATCCGCACACCGGCCACCTGCGTACCCATCTCGCGCTCGAACTCGCCCGCGTAGTGCGACACATCGGTGGATGTGCCGCCCATGTCGAAACCGATGACCCGGTCGAATCCGGCCTGTCCGGACGTACGGGCCATGCCGACCACGCCACCGGCGGGGCCGGAGAGCACCGCGTCCTTGCCCCGGAAGTGGGATGCTTCGCGCAACCCGCCGTTGGACTGCATGAACATCAGCCGGATTCCGTCGAGTTCGCGGGCGACCTCGTCGACGTACCGGCGCAGGATCGGCGAGAGGTAGGCGTCGACGACGGTGGTGTCGCCGCGTGGTACGAGCTTGATCAGCGGGCTCACCTCGTGCGAACAGCTGACCTGGGTGAAGCCTGCCTCGCGGGCTGCGGCGGCCACGGCGCTCTCGTGTCCGGGGTGGCGGTAGCCGTGCATCAGGACTACTGCCGCGCTGCTCAGTCCGTCGGCCCGGGCCGCCTGCAACCGCTCGGCCACCGCGTCCCGGTCGAGCGGTGTCACGACCCGGCCGCGGGCGTCGATCCGCTCGGGGACCTCGATCACCCGCTCGTACACGGCCTCGGGCAGCAGGATGCGGCGGTCGAAGAGTCTCGGACGGTTCTGGTACGCGATGCGCAGCGCGTCGCGGAAGCCTTCCGTGATGACCAGGACGGTCGGCTCACCGCGCCGCTCCAGCAGGGCGTTGGTGGCGACCGTCGTGCCGATCTTCACCGTGCCGACCCGGTCGGCGGGCACCGGGTCGGTGGGGCCGAGGCCCAGCAGCCCACGGATTCCGGCCACGGCGGCGTCGCGGTAGCGGTCCGGGTCGTGGGAGAGCAGCTTGCGGGTGATCAGGTGCCCATCGGGATCCCGGCCCACGACATCGGTGAACGTGCCGCCACGGTCGATCCAGAACTCCCAGCGTCCGGTCATCCCTCCATACTCACCCGCATACTGCGGCACGGACAACGGCCCGGACGGCACGGCCTTCTCCCCGGCAGTCGGCGCACCGGCCGGCTGCACGGCGGCCGGCGCGCTCCGCAGCGCCGCCTCGGCCCGCCGTTCCAGCCGTCCGCCGGTGCCGCACACCCGGTGCTGCATCCCCGCTCCGGCCAGGTACGGCCTAGCACGCCCCCGATGCGCCGCTGGGCCGTGTCCACATGGTCCCGACGTACGCCCGAAGGGCGTGGCCCGCGGCGTCCGGTGCGTGCAATCGCAAGGCGGAGGATCGTCCTCGAACGTGACGTACTCGGATGACTCCGACAACGCGGAGAGGACGGGCTCTCCTGCCGGGCGAAGCCGGGAGTTCGGAGAAGTGCCGGGCGCCGCGCACCGGGCGGGACTTCGCGGACGCGGCCCGGCCCGTTCGCGCCGCGCGCCCCCCGACGCGCGCCGCTGTGCGTACTCCGGTCAGACCGCGGGGGTGTCGGGCCCGATCCTGCTGCGCACCGCTGTCTGCACCTCGGCCTCCTCGGCCGGGTCCGCGGCGAGTCGGCGCAGTCGCTCGGCGACCCTGATGTCGCCGGTCTCGGCGTGGAGTGCGGCGACCTCGCGGGTGGTCTCCTCGCAGTCCCACAGGCATTCGACGGCGAATCCGGTGGCGAAGGAGGGGTCGGTCGCGGCCAGTGCGCAGGCCGCTCGGCCGCGCAGGTGCGAGGAGGACGTCTCCCGGTAGACATGGCGCAGTACGGGGGCCGCGCAGGCAATGCCCAGTCGGCCCGTGCCGTCGACGAGGGTCCACAGGCGTGGTGCGTCCGGACCTTCGCCCCGTACGGCCTCGCGGAGTGCGCCGAGGACCAGTGGGGCGTCCTGAGCGCCGCCCCGGCAGGCGAGCACACCGGCCGCGGAGGCGCCGAGGGCGTCGGGCCGTCGGGCCCAGCGCCTGGCACGCTCCACCGCCGCGTCGCCGCACATCCGCTCGAAGGCGGCGACGCCCGCGTCGGCGACGGTGCGGGAAGCGCTGACCGCAGCGGTCTCGATCAGGTCGAGCACGGCCGGGTCCCTGGCCTCGGCCAGATAGTGCAGAGCGGCGCAGCGTGCACCCTCGGGGCCGCTGCGGGCGGCCTCGATAATCGTGGACCGGTCCTCGGGGCCGGCGACGGCGGTGAGGCACCGGGCGGCCGGGACGTGGAGAACGCTGCCGCGTTCGAGTCCCTGCTGGGCCCAGTCGAGGACGGCCTGGACGCTCCAGCCGGGGCGGGGGCCGCCGGGCCGCATCTGCCGCTGCCAGCGGTCGAAGGAGCCCTGCTCCGAGGCTGCCCTGACCCTGGCACCGACCTCCTCGCGCGGGTCGTCCGCCCAGAGCCGCCAGGGGCGGGGTTCGAAGGCGTCCCGTACGGCGGCGGCCAGCTCAGCGGCGCCCTCCCCGGTGGCCGGGAACCGGCTGAGCACGGGTACGGCGAGAGCGCGGAGCCCCGCGTCGTCGTCACGCAGGGCGAGCTCGTCCAGGGCCCAGGCCCAGTTGGCTCCGGTCGCGGCGTACCGCCGCAGCAGGGCCAGGGCGTCGTCCCGTCCGTACGAGGCGAGGTGGCCGAGTACGGCGAGGGCCAGCCCGGTGCGTGAGTCCTCGGTGTCGAGGTGGTCGTCGGGATCGCACAGGTGGCGCTCGATCTCTTCGATTCCGCCGTCGAGGTCGAGATACAGGCGTGCGTAGTAGAGCGAGCGGTTCTCCACCTGCCAGTCGTGTCGCGGATCGCTCAGGACGCAGTGGTTGAGAGCCGCCAGGGCCTCGGGGCGTGGTGCGGCGAGCGCATGGAGCGTGCCGTCGCCACGGCCCCTCTGCAGCAGGCCGAGCAGGGTGCCGCTCGGCGCTATGAACGGATCAAACATGGAAAGAGCCTCACATCAAGCTGTCGACGCAACCGGGACTGTGCAGTTCCAAGTGCCGGGTGGGGCACTACGCCGCGCAGCAACATGATCGGCCGACCGCCGTCTTCTGCTTGGTGTAAACCATCTTCCTCTGCCTCTCGTCGGTGGCCCGAATCGGGCCCGCGACGTCATGATGACCCAGCCATTTCGCCACCGCGACCACATTTACGGCGTACCCGGTCAACGGGAGCCGAAGAGTTCCAGCAGGTCGGCCTTGCCGAACATGCGTGCAGTGTCCAGTGCGGAGGGCGTTCCGGCCGCCGGGTCGGCCCCTGCGGCGAGCAGCGCCTCGATCACCTCGTCCTCGCCCTTGAAGACGGCTCCGGCGAGCGGCGTCTGTCCGCGGTCGTTGGCCCGGTCCGGGTCGGCGCCACGGCCGACGAGGGCGGTGACCGCGGCGGCGTGCCCGTAATAGGAGGCGAGCATCAGCAGCGAATCACCCCGGTCGTTGGTGAGGTCCACGGGGACACCCGCGTCCACATACGCGGCGAGGGTTTCGGTCTCACCGCGGCGGGCCAGGTCGAAGACCTTCGTCGCCAGCTCGACCACCTCGGGATCGGGGGTTTCGCTCATCGGACGGACCGCCTTCCATTAACCGGTTTCACCGCTGTTGACCTGCCGGGGCGTACGCCGCGGGGGCCGTACGAGTGAATCGACAGGGTACTGCTCGACCGCGCACATATCCCGGCCCACCCACGGCAAAAAATCACGTCCGGTGACGGCGGAACAGCGCGTGACATCGAGTTTTCCGTCCCATCGGCACTCCCATGTCGACCAAACAAGTGAAAATGCAGACTTTTCACCCAACTGCAGCTTTTATCGTATAGATACTTCCGGTGAACCTGGAAGGACTCATGGTGACTGTCCCCCTAACCAGGAGAACCTCTCATGATCCTGTCCATGTCAGGCGTAGTCATCCTCGGCATCATCGTCTTCCTGTTCTTCAGGAAGGACGGCCTCAAGGCATCGCACGCCGTCGTCACTGCCATGTTCGGCTTCTATCTGGCAGGCACCGCCATCGCACCGAGCATCACCGCGGGCGGCGCGAGTCTCGCCGGCCTCTTGGGCGGGATCAAGTTCTGACCGTCCGCGACCACTCCCACCCCTTCAGGAGACCGACGTGGCCCGGCGACCACTCCCCCGCATTCTGAGCAGCGGCAGCATCTCGATCACTCGCAGTCGCGAGTGCGCGCGCACGGCCGCCGACAACGCCACCGACGTCCTCCATCCGCTGATCACGGTCACTCGTGGTCTGCGGCTGCTGGCCGGAGCCGGATGGCAGAAGTGGGCCGCGACGCCCAAGGACAAGCGTGGTCCGACGCTGTTCTCCGTCGCGGCCTGCGTACTCCTGGTCGCCCTCATCCCGTACGGGTCCGTGCTCGCCCTGGTCACGGTCATGGGCGCAGCCGCCTGGAAGGGCCGGGAGCGGACTCCCGTGAAGACCGGCCCCGACGAGGCGGAGACCGGCCGGCTGCGGTCCCTGTACGAGGCGCTCGTGCCGTACTTCTCCGTGGCCGACGACCCCAGTCCGCTGTTCGCCCACGGCGGCGACTGGGACAAGGTCTTCAGCGGTTACGAGTTCGACGGCAACGGGCGCCTGACACGTCTTCAGGTGACGTACCCCGCGTACTTCACCGACAGCGAGGCCGCCTCCCGCATCCGGATCGAGCAGCTGCTGCATGCCAAGTCCGGCCGTGGCCGCGAGTACCACTTCGCCTGGGACGAGGAGGGCAATCAGCTCGTCATGAACGTGCTCGACGCCCTGCCCACCTCGATCGGGGCCCAGCGCTTCGTCACCGCCCCCGGCGAGACCGTGCTGGGTTTCACCGACGGCGACGCGGTGCAGCGCACCGTCCCCGTGAACGACGGCGACGCGACCCGTGACGCACCTCCGGTCGTCTGGCGGACCGGCGCCCGCTCCACCGAGCCGCATCTGCTGGTCGTCGGACAGCCCGGCAGCGGCACCACCACGCTGATGCGCTCCATCGCCCTGCAGGCGCTCCAGCACGGCGACATCCTGATCATCGAAGGCAGCGGAACCGGCGAGTACGCCTGCCTGCCCGGGCGCGACGGCGTCCTGGCCGTGGAGTGCGGCCTGGCCGGCGCGCTGGCGACGCTGGAGTGGGCGGCCCACGAGACGGAGCGACGGCTGATCGCGGCGAACCGGGCCCGGCAGTCCGGCCACCCCGCACCCGACGACATCAAGCGCCCGCTCTGGATCCTGCTGGACCGGCCCAGCGTCCTCGGCCATCTGGCGGCCGCCGACGGCAAGCCCGACCCCCAGGAACTGCTCCAGGTGCCGCTGCGGCACGGCAGGGCCGCCGGCGTCACCGTGGTCATGACCGAACAGTTCGACAGCCTGGACTCCCTCGGCGAGACCGTGCGGACCCATACCCGGGCCAGGGTTGTGCTCGGCGACTGCTCCCGCGAGCAGGTCGAGTCGGTGCTCGGCACGGAACCGCACACGACGCCGACACCGGACGTCCCTCCCGGCCGGGGGTACGCGCGGCTCGGCACCGGTCCGGTGCTGCGGCTCCAGGTCCCGGCCACACCCGATCCGTACGACGAGGCGACCAGCGAGGCACAGCGGCAGGCCGTCCTCGGTCTGCTCCCCGGACGGCAGGCGCCGGCCGAGGAGACCGCACTGGCCGGAGCGAGCGTCCCGGACCCGGCGATGCCGCGCGTCGTGACCGCGGCCGCGGCCGTCGAGGAAATGGCGGTCAGCGACTGAACGGGGCGGCGCAGGGGTGACGGATCGGCTGATCCATCACCCCTGCGCCGCCCCGTGGATCAGGCGACGAACGTCCGCGGCGCCTCCACCCCCGCGCCCGCCCCCGACCGCACCAGCTGCGCCGCCGCCGCGAGCCGTACCGCCGCCTCGTCCGCGACCGGCCCTGCGACCGTGAACGGCAGCCGTACGTACCCCTCGAAGGCGCCGTCGACGCCGAACCGGGGGCCGGAGGGAACGCGTACGCCGACCCGTTCCCCCGCCACCGCGAGCCGTGAACCGGAGAGGCCGCCGGTACGCACCCAGAGGGTCAGACCACCACGCGGAACCGAGAACTCCCAGTCCGGCAGCTCCCGGCGGACCGCGGCGACGAGCGAGTCCCGGTTCTCCCGCGCCTGTTCGCGCCGCACCCGCACGGCCTGCTCCCAGCCGCCGGTACGCATCAGCCAGTTGACGGCGAGCTGCTCAAGGACGGGCGTCCCCATGTCGGCGTAGGCGCGGGCGGCCACCAGGCTGCGGATCACATCCGGGGCGGCGCGCACCCAGCCGATCCGCATGCCGGCCCAGAACGCCTTGCTCGCCGATCCGACAGTGAGCACGGTGGAGCCCGCCGGATCGAAGGCGCAGACCCGGCGCGGCATGTGCACATCGGCGTCGAGATGCAGCTCGTTCATGGTCTCGTCGACGACCAGGACCGTACCGGCGGAGCGGGCGGCGTCCACCAGGTCACGTCGCCGGTCCTCGTCGGCCAGCGCGCCGGTGGGGTTGTGGAAGTCGGCGACGACGTAGGCGAGCCGCGGCGCCGCGTCCCGCAGTACCTGCCGCCACCGGTTCATGTCCCAGCCGCCGAGCCCTTCCTCCATCGCCACCGGCACCAGCCGCGCGCCCGCCTCACGCATCAGTTGCAGGATGTTGGCGTAGCTCGGGGACTCCACCGCGATCCGTTCACCGCGGCCGGCGAAGAGGTGGCAGATCGCGTCGATCGCGCCCATCGCCCCGGTGGTGACCATGATCTGTTCGGGCATGGTCGGGATGCCGCGCTCGGTGTAGCGGTCGGCGATCATCTGCCGCAGTGCGGGCAGACCGGCCGGGTAGTCGCCATGGGTGTGGGCGTACGGTGCCAGCTCCTCCAGGGCGCCCTGGACCGCCCGGGTCAGCCACGGTTCGGGGGCGGGCAGCGAGGCGCAGCCCAGGTCGATCATCGAACCGAGCGACTCCGGGGGAAGCGGTTCCAGACCGCGTGCGGGCAGCGGATTGCCCGCGGGCACGGCGGTCCAGCTGCCTGCGCCCCGGCGGGACTCCAGGAACCCCTCGGCCCGCAGCGCCTCGTACGCGGCGGCGACGGTGGTTCGGCTGACGGACAGGGCGAGCGCCAGTTCGCGCTCGGCGGGGAGCCGGGCGGCCACCGGCACCCGTCCCTCGAGGACGAGCAGACGGACCCCGTCGGCCAGTGCGCGGTAGGCGGGCGGCCTGCGGGCGCCCGGTCCGGCGGGCCGGGGCTGTTGGGCCTGGAGCTGCCGCGCAAGCTGTGCCGCACCAACTACCGAAGTCCACTGCGCCATGGAAATCAGTCCACCTTTCTCGGATTGGCCATAGTTGGCGGCCAATCCCCTGCCACAGAGTGACATGCGGCAGTCCACTACCACCACTCCAGGGGGCACTCTTGTCCATCACCCCTGTCCCTCGCGGGACGCACCTCACCCGAAGGCTGATTCAGCTGTACGTCGGCCTTGCGCTGTACGGGGCGAGCTCGGCGCTCCTGGTCCGCGCCGGTCTCGGCCTCGAACCCTGGGGAGTGCTGCATCAGGGGCTCGCCGAGCGAACCGGACTGTCCATCGGGGTCGTCTCGATCATCGTCGGCGCCACCGTTCTGCTGCTGTGGATACCGATCAGGCAGCGTCCCGGTCTCGGCACCGTCTCCAATGTCTTCGCCATCGGCATCGCCATGGACGGCACGCTGGCGCTCGTGCCCGACGTGCACGGCCTCGCCGCGCAGATCGCCGTGATGGTCGCCGGTGTCGTGGTCAACGGCGTCGCGACGGGGCTGTACATCGCGGCGCGGTTCGGCCCGGGACCGCGCGACGGGCTCATGACCGGTCTTCATCTGCGTACCGGCCGCTCCATCCGGCTCGTCCGCACACTGATCGAGGTGGCGGTCGTGGTGACCGGCTTCGTGCTCGGCGGCTCACTCGGCGCGGGCACGGTGCTCTACGCCCTGGCCATCGGCCCGCTCGCCCAGTTCTTCCTGCGCTTCTTCGCGATCGGCGCAAGGCCGACGGCGGAGGCCGCCGCCGGGCCCGACGACCAGGCGCCCGTCACACCCGGCTCGGACAGCGGCGACACCACCGTCACCGCTCGGACACCGGGGCAGGCCATACTGCGAAGGTGACCTCCGAACGCCACCCCTATCTCGACCATCCCACGCCGATCCCCTTCGCCCATCGAGGCGGTGCCGCGGACGGGATCGAGAACACCACGGCCGCGTTCCGGCGGGCCGCCGACGCCGGGTACCGCTACTTCGAGACCGATGTGCACACCACGTCGGACGGTCGCCTGGTGGCCTTCCACGACGCCACTTTGGACCGGGTGACGGACGCTCGGGGCCGGATAGCCCAGCTGCCGTGGAGCGAGGTGCGGCGGGCCAGGGTCGCCGGCCGGGAGCCGCTGCCGCTGTTCGAGGAGCTGCTGGAGACGTTCCCCGAAGCCCGCTGGAACGTCGACATCAAGGCCGAGTCCGCCCTGGCCCCGCTGGTCGATCTGATCCGCCGGGCGGATGCCTGGGACCGGGTGTGCGTCGGCTCGTTCTCGGAGTCCCGGGTCGCCCGGGCCCACCGTCTTGCGGGGCCCCGGCTCGCCACCTCCTACGGCGTCCGCGGCGTGCTGGGCCTGCGGCTGCGCTCGTACGGCATACCGGCGCCGCTGCGGGCCGGCGCGGTGTGCGCGCAGGTGCCGGAGAGCCAGAACGGCGTCCGGGTGGTCGACCGGCGCTTCGTACGAGAGGCGCACGCACGCGGACTCCAGGTGCACGTCTGGACGGTGAACGAACCCGAGCGGATGGCAGCGCTCCTCGATCTCGGCGTGGATGGCATCATGACCGATCACATCGAGACGCTGCGTACGGTGCTGAGCGAGCGGGGGGCCTGGGCCTGACGCCGGTCGTGCGAGGTCTCCACGGGGAGAGACGAGGGGGTGCGGGTTGAGCGCCGAGACCGCGGACACCGCTGAGCCGACTGGACTCACGACGGGTTCCGCCGACGCCGCGAGCCGCAGACGTGAACAACGTGGCTGGTATTTCTACGACTTCGCCTGCTCCGTCTACTCGACGAGCGTCCTGACGGTATTCCTCGGCCCCTATCTGACGTCGGTCGCCAAGTCGGCCGCCGACGCCGACGGTTTCGTGCACCCGCTCGGCATACCGGTGCGCGCCGGGTCGCTGTTCGCCTACGCGGTCTCCGTGTCCGTCGTGGTCGCGGTGATCGTGATGCCGATCGTGGGCGCCGCCGCGGACCGTACGGGGCGGAAGAAGCCGCTACTGGCAACTGCGGCCTATGTGGGGGCTGCCGCGACCACCGGCATGTTCTTCCTGGACGGCCAGCGCTATCTGCTGGGCGCGTTCCTGCTGATCGTGGCGAACGCCTCGATCTCGGTGTCGATGGTGCTCTACAACGCCTATCTGCCGCAGATCGCCGGACCGGACGAGCGGGATGCGGTCTCGTCGCGGGGCTGGGCGTTCGGATACACCTCGGGTGCGTTCGTCCTCGTCCTGAATCTGGTCCTGTACACGGGCCACGACTCCTTCGGCCTCTCCGAGTCCGACGCGGTGCGGATCTGTCTCGCATCGGCCGGTCTCTGGTGGGGCGCCTTCACCCTCATACCGCTGCGGCGGCTGCGCGACCGGCGGGTGACACCGAACGGCGAGGGGGCGGTCGGCTCGGGGTGGCGGCAGCTGATGGCCACCCTGCGCGACATGCGCCGCCACCCGCTGACGCTCTCCTTCCTGCTGGCGTACCTCGTCTACAACGACGGCGTGCAGACGGTCATCTCCCAGGCCTCGGTATACGGCTCCGAGGAGCTGGGCCTCGACCAGACGACGCTGATCACCGCTGTGCTGCTGGTGCAGGTGCTCGCGGTGGCCGGGGCGCTGGGGATGGGCCGGCTGGCGCGGGTGTACGGCGCGAAGCGCACGATCCTCGGCTCGCTCGTCGTCTGGACGCTGATTCTCGTCGCCGGCTATTTCCTGCCCGCCGACGCGCCGGTGTTCTTCTATGCGCTGGCCTCGGCGATCGGTCTGGTGCTCGGCGGCAGCCAGGCGCTGTCGCGCTCGTTGTTCTCCCATCTGGTGCCGAGCGGCAAGGAGGCCGAGTACTTCTCCGCGTACGAAATGAGCGACCGCGGACTGAGCTGGCTTGGGCCACTCGTGTTCGGTCTCGCGTATCAGCTGACCGGGAGCTATCGGGATGCGATCATCTCGTTGGTGATCTTCTTCGTGGTCGGTTCGGTACTGCTCGCGAGGGTGCCGATCCGACAGGCCGTGGCGGCAGCGGGGAATCCCGTTCCGGAACGGATTTAGACGTTGAAGTGAAAGGCCGGTAGTGTACGCCTTTGGCCTGCCCGGAGGACCGTTACTGCGAGCGGAAGAAGCCAGATCCTTGGGTGACAACTTCCGCCAGATGTGACAAACCGGGCATTGGCGGGTACTTCAACCCTGAAGAAGCAGCGGCACGACGGGCGACGCATGACCGGCAACGGGAATCTTTACCGCCGAGCGGACGTTGACCGGATGACGACGACAGCGACACCTGTCCTGTGGGCGACAAGCCCGGGAGGCACGATTCATGAGTGAGCGAGCTCTCCGCGGCACGCGACTCGTGGTTACCAGCTACGAGACGGACCGCGGCATCGATCTGGCCCCGCGCCAGGCGGTGGAGTACGCATGCCAGAACGGACATCGATTTGAGATGCCGTTCTCGGTAGAGGCGGAAATTCCGCCGGAGTGGGAGTGCAAGGCGTGCGGCGCCATGGCACTCCTGGTGGACGGGGATGGCCCCGAGGAGAAGAAGGGCAAGCCTGCGCGTACGCACTGGGACATGCTCATGGAGCGGCGCACACGCGAGGAGCTGGAGGAGGTGCTGGCCGAGAGGCTGGCGGTTCTGCGCTCCGGAGCCATGAACATCGCCGTACATCCGCGGGACAGCAGGAAGTCTGCCTGACCGCGTAACACCGCAATACGACAGAGCCGCGGGCTGTGACACACGCTCGGTGTGTC
>NZ_JBEOVN010000056.1:0-38006 GCF_040295565.1 Streptomyces sp. NPDC002785
CGCCGCCCGGGACGGGGCGGCGCCACGAGGGAAGGTCAACTGCCGTGAGCGGTCAGTTGTCGTGAGTGGTCAAGCGCCGTGAGTGGTCAACTGCCGTGCATGTCAGTTGTCGTGACATGACTGACGCGTCGACAGTTCAGCGGCCCTGCTGCGCGGCGGAGCGGCGGCGCAGCACGAACGTTCCCGCTCCCGCGACCAGAAGGGCTGCCGTGGCCGACCCGGCAAGGGCGGTGGTGCTGTCGCCCGAGGTCCCGGCCGGTCGCTCGCCCGCGGCGACGCCACCGCGCGGAGCGGCGCCAGCGGAACGCTTGGCCGCGGCCGGACGCTCGACCGCCGGGGCGGGACTGTCGCCCGCGGCGACACCGCCACGGGGTACAACCGACGGCTCCGCGCCCGGCGTGGGCGCGGTGGTGGCACCGGCCCGGGCGGCTGCGGCGGACGGCTCGACGGACGGCGCCGGAGAGGCGGGCGCGCTGTCGGCGAAGGCCGTGGTGGACGGGACGAGTACCGCGCCGACCGCGACAGCGGCAAGGACGACGGTACGCAGGGACAATCGGTGGTGCATGGGAATGGCTCCATTCCAGGTCGGCCTCGTTGGTGCCCGCAAGCCGGTTCGCACCGGGCGCAAGACATGCCGACAGGCTGGCGTGAAGTTATGAAGAAGCTGTCAGATCGCTGTGGTCATCGCATCAGGCCTGGCCCGCACCGCTCCCACGGCTGCCCGCGGCACGCTCGGGCCCGCAGTCGCCTGACGCGCTCCCCGGCACGCCCGCCGAGCCCCCTGCGGACTCGCCCGACTCACCAGCCTCTCCCCACTCACCCGACGCCGTCCGCGCAGGATCCGCCGGCAGCCGGAGCGTGAACACCGAACCCTGCCCCTCGACGCTCACCGCACTCACCGAGCCGCCGTGCGCCTCGACGAGTTTCCGTACGATCGCCAGCCCCAGCCCGCTGCCGCCGGTCCGGCGGTTGCGGGACTTCTCGGCGCGCCAGAAGCGGTCGAATACATGTGGCAGATCAGCGGCCGAGATGCCGCTGCCCGTATCGGTGACGTCCACAACGATTTCGCCCACCACCACGTCGTCCACCACCACGTCGCCCACCACTACGTCGTCCACCACCACGTCGTTCGCCGCGCACTCGGAGCCGTACGCCTGCAATGTGACATTTCCACCCGCCGGGGTGTGACGCACCGCGTTGGAGAGCAGGTTGCCGATGACCTGACGCAGCCGGACCGGGTCGGCCGTCAGCTCGGGAAGGGGAGTGCCGGCCGTCGCCTGGAGGACGGTCAAGGTGACTCCAGCCGTCTCCGCCCGCCCCTGGTGGGCCGCGGCGACCTGGCTCAGGACGTCCTCGATGCGTACCGGCTCGGGGTGCAGCCGCAACGCCCCCGCGTCGGCCGCAGCCAGATCCTGGAGATCGTCGATGATGTGCTGCAGCTGCATGGCCTCCGTGTGGAGCGAGGAGATGAACGCCGGGTCGGGCTCCGCCAGACCGTCCTGTGCCGCCTCCAGCCAGCCGCGGATATTGCTCAGCGGGGTACGCAGTTCATGGGCGACGTCACTGACCATGTCCTTGCGCTGTCCTTCGAGGCGGGCGCGGTGGGCCGACATGTTGTTGAAGGCCGCGGCGAGCCGCCCGATCTCGTTGTCGTCGGTGACCAGCACGGGCGCGGAGTCCTCCCCGTCCCGCATCCGTTGTGCCGCACCGGTGAGGGCGCGCAGCGGCCGTACGAGCCGGGCCCCGGCCAGCATCGTGGCTCCGACGGTGAGCGCCAGGACGAGCGCCGCGGCACCCGCGATCTTCGCAGTGTTCGCCGGGGAGAGATCGAAGCCGGGAACGGTCTTGCCGCCCTCGTCACCGATGAACAGCAGTGCGGGTGAGGCGACATAGGAACTGAGCTGCTCACGGCGGGCCGTGCCCACGCAGGAGGCGGTGGCCCGGTCGTCGTCGCCGGTACGGACGCTCGGCGCGGGGGCGGGCGACCGGGCGGAGACACCGGCGCTGGGCATCGGCTCAAAACCGTCGCCCCAGGACAGGTCCGGATTGAGCTTTACGCCCGTGCGGCCCTGACGTTTCAGGCAGGCGTCGGCGAGCTGATTGAGCGCCCCCAGAGCCTTTCGCTCGGTCGCTGTCGGTTCGTCCAAGTCGTCGGACGCGCACCTGGTGCTCTGCACCCGGTCGGGATCGTTGCCCACGACCTCTATGCGCGGGCGCCCACTCGGCCCCTGGACCACATCCGCCGCGACGCCGGACCGACTCAGGCACGCCACACTCCGCTCGGCGGCACGCTGCAACGCCGTACGTTCAGCCGCGGGCAGCCGGAACGGCCCGACCGCGCGCGGGTCGACACGGTCGGCCGTGACACCGGCCCGGCCCACCGTCTGGGACAGGACCGTGTCCACGGACAACGGATCGACGATCGCCGATGCCTGGGGCGGCAGAGCGGGCGGCGACGTCCGGCCGGCGGAATCGGCGAGGGGCCGGCGCTGCTCGGTGGTGAGCGCGATCCGCCGGCCGGACTGCCGCGCCAGCTCACGCACGGTGCGGTCCACGCCGTCCCAGGTGGGGTGGGTTGCCGCATATCCGAGCAGGGTGTTGTAGATCCGGGCGTCGGCGGTGAGATTCTGCCCCTGCTCCTGCTTGATGGCGCCGGAGGTGGTCTGTACGGCAAGCCAGGCCGTGGCGGCCACCGAACATGCCGCCACCAGCGCCGACACCGCCAGCAGACGGCCGAACAGACTCTTGCGGAGCGGCAGCCGCGCCGGCTGCCCACGACGAAGGGAAGCGCCACGCAACCGGCTACGACGACGCACGCGAAGCATTCTTTGCCGGGTCCGTCAGCTTGTAACCGACACCGAAAACGGTGAGCAGCCGGGCCGGCCGACGCGGTGCGGACTCGATCTTCTTCCGCAGGTTCATGATGTGCACATCGACGGTGCGAAAGCTGATGTACCGGTCGAAGCCGTGCAGCTCCTCCAGGAGCCGCTGCCGGGTGAAGACCCGCTCGGGCTCGGCCGCCATGGCTGCGAGAATCCGGAACTCACCGGGCGTGCACTCCACGAACCGGCCCTCGACCGACACCTCGTGCCGGACCGGGTCGACCATGAGCGCACCCACCTTCAGTTTCTGATCTGCGGCGGGCTCGGCACCTGCCGCAACCCGCCGGGTGCGACGAAGCAGGGTCCGTACGCGTGCCATCAACTCACGCGGGCTGTACGGCTTCGTCACATAGTCGTCCGCACCGAGATCCAGACCCAGCAGCAGATCGTCCTCGGTGCTGCGGGCCGTCAGCATCAGCACCGGCAGTTCCCGGTGCTCGGCGCGCAGCACACGTACCACGTCCAGACCGTCGGCCCGTGGCATCATCACATCGAGCACCAGCAGATCGGGCTCCCGGTGCCGGACCTCGGCGAGGGCCGCCAGGCCGTCCCCGACGACCGTGACCGCATGGCCCTCGTGTTCCAGATAGCGGCGTACGAGTTCGGCCTGCTTCTCGTCGTCTTCGGCGACTATGACGTTTGCGCACACGCGAAGGATCGTAGACGAGGTCACGGAGACTCCCGTGACGCCGGACCACCGGGTTCAGCCATGGAGCGGTTCAAAGACGTCGTGCGCCCGCCAGGGATTACGGGACAGCCCTTAGTCTGGACCCCGCGGATACCGGGTCGGGGAGGGAGTACGGGTGATCAGCTGCGGTACGGAGGACGAGGGGGCCGTGCACAACACCCTCTCGGGGAACGCGGTGGTGGCCGGACCGTTGGTCATGGCCAGACACGTGGAACAGATCGTGCTGCCGCCCGGTGCGCCGGGCGTGCCACCGAGCCAGGTGCCGCCGCCCAGCCGCTGCTTCGTCAACCGCACCGCGGAGTTCGCCGCCCTTCGCGCGGTCGCGGCTTCGTACTCCGTGGAGCAGTCGCCCGGCATCGTCGTGGTGACCGGGCTCGGTGGGGTGGGCAAGACACAGCTGGTGGCGCAGTGGGTCGGACAGGACGTCAAGGAGCGCTGCCCGGACGGTCAGCTGTACGTCGACCTCGACGACCACCGCCGGGACGGGGCCGTGGACACCGCCGGGGTGCTGGCCGGGTTTCTGCGGGCCCTGGGAGTGCATGAGCAGTACGTGCCCCCTGGACTCGCCGAGCGGACGGGGCTGTTCAGGAGCATCACGGCCGATCGCGCCGTGCTGGTGGTCGCGGACAACGCGCATCATGCCCCGGAGGTGCGGCCGCTGATGCCGCCCAGAGGTCTCCTCGTCGTCACCAGCCGCAGACGCCTGCCCTCGCTGGAAATGGACGGAGCGGTGTCGATCGTCGTGGACCCCCTCGACGTGGGCGCGGGTGTGCAGTTGGTACGCCGATGGCACGTCACGGCTGCCCAGGAAGCCGCCGCCGAACTGGTACGACTGTGCGGCGGGCTGCCGCTCGCCCTGCGCGCCGTGGGGGAGTGGCTGGCCGGGCGGCCCCAGCTGCGGCTCGACGACGTGGTGCGCGATCTCGCCGCCGAGCACGAACGCACCACGGGGGAGGAGCCGGGGTACACGGCTGTGACCGAGGCACGGATGGGTGGGGCGATGACGGGCGGCACTGGTTCCGGAAGCGTCGGGGCCGCGCTCGACACCGTGGTCGGCGGGCTGGGCGACCGTACGCAGCATCTGTACCGCCTGCTCGGGTTCCTCCCGGTGAAGACCGTGACAGGTGCCGTGCTCCGGGCCGCCGGCGCCGTGCACGTCGACGACGCCCTCGGGGACCTGCTCATGGCGCATCTGGCCGTTGCCGTGGAGGCGCAGGACGGCGTCCCCCGCTACCGGCTCCACGACATCGTTCGTACGCATGCCCGCATGCGGGCGGCGGCCGTTCCCCAGGAGGGGCGCCGGGCCGCCCTGCGCGCGGTCGTCGACTTCTACGTCGATGCCGCGGCACTCGCGGATGCCATGATTCTCGGACCTCGTATGCGGCTGCAGGAGCCTCCGGCGCGCTCGCTGAGCGATCTCTCCCCGAGCGCACCCCTCTTCACGGACCGCGCCGACGCCCTGGACTGGCTGGACGCCGAGCGGGCCAATCTCCTCTCCGTACTGCGACTCGCCGCCGCGGAACGGTGGTACGACGCCGTGTGGCGGATCTGCGAATCGCTGTGGGCGCTCTACCACAGCCGCAAGCACCACGCCGACTGGATCGAGGCACACCGGCTCGGCACAGAGGCCGCCCAACGGGAAGGCCGGCCGGACGTCGAGGTCCGTATGCGCAACCAGCTGGCCCGGGCCGAGTACGAACTGGGCGAGTTCGAACGGGCCGAGTGCCAGCTGGAGGCCGCAACCGCTCTGCTCGGCCTGGTGGACGATGCCCGCCTGAGCGGTGCGGTGTGGGAGACCCGGGGACTGATCGCGCTGTCCGCCGAACGTTCCGGTGACGCCCGCGACCTCTTCGAGCGCGCACTCCACGCCAACGCCGCATGTGGTGACCGGCACGGCATCGTGGTGCAGAGCTACAACATCGGGCAGGCCCTGGTCGCGGGAGGCCACTGGCAGGAGGCCCTCGATGTGCTGGACGGCGCCGCAGCCACCGCCCGGGACAGTGGCGACGTAGCCATGCAGCCGCGTATCGGCCTGGTCACGGCCCGGGCCCTGATCGGCCTGGAGAGATGGGAACGTGCCGTCGGGACCGTCGCCGCGGCGGCCGATCAGGCCGCGCGGTCCAAGCAGTACGCCAAGCTCGACCAGGCACTCTCACTCCTCACGGAGCTGGCGGAACGGACGGACGACACGCCGCTGCGCGAAGCCTGCGACAACAAGCTGCGGGAGCTCCGTCGGCGGGTGGGCATGGCACCACCGGCCGGGTGACCCGCACCGACGACCGCCACCGCCCACCCCTTTCACTGTTCCGGAGCCACTGTTGACCTTGGTGCCGTCGATGCTGCGCCGCCGGGCCATCCGGTCCACCCGGCGCGACCGGTCCCGCTGGAACACCTGGGAGCCACCGAAGGCCGCGGTCCTCGGCGTGGCACGCACTCTCACCTCCGCGACGCGCGTGCTCGACGTCATGCGGCTGCTGCGCGCCGAGGACGGCATCGAGAAGTACTACACGGTCAACCCGGGCTCGGCGTTCGGTGACGGGCTCGGCGAGTACCTCTCCGCCATGGGCGTACGGGTGCTCACCTGGGAGGAGGCCACCCGGCGTTCGTTCGATCTGGCCGTCGCCTGTTCGGTGCATCCGACGATGAGGCGGCTGGACGCCCCGCTGATGGTGCTGCCGCACGGGGCCGGCTACAACCGTCTGGTGGCGGAGTCCACCGGGGACACCGAGACGCCCGCAGGTCTCTCCCGGCGCGAACTGATGTGGCGGGGCAAGGTGGTTCCCGCAGCCATCGGGGTCTCGCACCAGGACCAGATCGACCGGCTCGCCGAGACCTGTCCGGAAGCGGTCCCGTACGCCGTGGCCGTGGGCGACTGGTGCTTCCAGCGGATAAGGGCCAGCATGTCCCGCCGCGATCACTACCGTGCGCAACTCGGCGCCGTCAACGGTCGCCGGCTGGTGGTCATCCACTCCACCTGGAGCAGCCACTCGCTCCTCGGCCGCCATCCCGGCCTGCCACTGCGACTCGTCACCTCACTGCCCGTCGACGAGTTCGCGGTCGCGGCCGTTTTCCACCCCAACGTCTGGGCACGCCACACCCCTGACGGCGTGTTCGACCGGCTGGGCGATGCGATGGACGCCGGACTCATGATCATCCCGCCGCAGGAGGGCTGGCGCGCGGCGGTGGTGGCCAGCGACTGGGTGGTGGGCGACCACGGCTCCACGTCCTTCTACTCGGCGGCTGCCGACCGGGTCACCCTGCTGGCCGCGACCGGGCTCGACGAACTGGATCCCGCGTCCCCCGCCGCCGCGTTCGGCCACCGGGCTCCCCGGCTCGACCCCGACGGCGATGTGTACGCCCAACTCCTGGACGCGGCACGCCGCTACGACCCCGAAGCCCTGAGAGCGGTCGTCGACCGCCAACTCGCCTCCGTCGATGCCTCGGGTGCGATGACACAGGACCGGATGTACGCGTTCCTGGCACCGTGCGGCGTACGTACGCCCCCGCACGCGCCACACCCCGCCCCCGTCCCGGCACCCGAACCGGCGCGCCACCCCACACCCACGGCCTACGACATCACCGGCGCCCACGACGGGACGGGAACCGTCGATGTCCGGCGCCGGCCGCTGGTCGCCGGAGACCACACCGAGGCCAGAGGGTTCTACGCAGTCACGGAGGAAGTGAACCATCTGCTGTGGAGACAGGCCGCTGAGGTCGTCGTCCGGACCGGCATCGAGGCCGAACTCCCGGCCGCCGAGTGGGTCGACCGCGAGAGCCGGCGATCCGAGCACGTGAATGTCCTGGTCGCGGCACTCGACGCGACCCGCTGTCTGATCCGCCTGCGCGGCGGCCGCGAGCTGGAGGCCCGCACCGAGCGGGAGTGGGGGACACGGCGGCCACCGCTCGACGCCGTGGTTCTCGGCGCGGCCGTCAACCTCTGGCTCACCGACACGGCGCGGGACGGCGACAAGGACCTGACGGACGGTCTGTCGGTGCGGACCGGGGACTGGCAGATCCATGTGACGTTCTCGGCGCGGCAGAACCGGTGAAGCGCCGCCGACTCGGTGCGGCCCGAGCTCGGTAGGGCCCCGAGCACGGGCCGCTCAAGGTGGCGGCAGCGGACGTCCGTCGAGGGCGGCGGCGAAATGGTCAGACGTGAGCGCGTCCTCGCCGTGCTCGGCGGTGAACGCCCGGATGCGCCCGAGCGGGGACGACGGATCGGGCGGTTCGGAACTCACCGTGCAGCCGAGGATCATCGCGCCGAACGCGATGCCTACTTCCTGTGGGTCTCGCATGTCCATGAATGCACCGTATAGCCGGGCACTGACAGTGCCTTTTCGGCGACACCGGTGTCAGCCGGCCGCCGGGCCCGGTTTCCATCAGCAGGTCCGGCATGGTGAGCCGGGAGTGACGGAAGATCCGCGCCGCCCCTTCCTTGTCCCGCAGGGGCCGTAGCTCCTGTGAACGGCCGAGGCGACAGCCGGTCGGTCTTATGGCTGCCGCCCCGGAGCTCAGGCGGCGACGGTGGCGACCAGGGGCGCCAGGAACGGGCTGGGCGTGCCGTGCCAGAAGATGTCCAGGCTGTCGCGGGCACGGGTCGTGGCGACGAACAGCAGCGAGCGGGCCTGCTGGACTTCGCGCCGGTAGCGCACCGGATCGGCGGTGCGCCTCCGGTTCACGTCGTCCCGAGGGATCAGGCCGTCGCTGACACCGGCCACGATCATGCGCTGGTACTCGAGGCCCTTGAAGCGGAACATTGTGCCGATGTGGACACCGGCGTCGCCGCGCGGACCGTCCGGGCCGATCTCGACGGCTCGGATGCCATGCTCCGCCAAGGTCTGTCCCGCCTCACGCGCCATGGTGTTGGTGGGCACACAGATCGCGATCTGCTCGCGGGGGATGTCACCCCAGCTGTCGATCAGTGCCGCGATCTCCTCACGCTCGGCGGACCAGTCCTCGCAGCCGTGCAGATCGGGTACTCCTCCACTGAGGACGGAGCGGTATCCGGCCAGGGTCTCCTCGCTGCCGTCGAGGTCGTCGTACTTCTCCTGACTGAGCACGTCGAGCGCCGAGCGGAGGATCTGGCGCGTCGTGCGGTAGCTCAGGCTCAGCTTCGAGGCGCGGCCACGGATATTGATGCCGAGGCTGCCGAGCGTCACCTGGTTCTTGTAGATGCGCTGGTGGGTGTCACCGACCAGGAAGAGGTCGTTGCGGCTGTGCGCGGTCATCGCGCGCAGCATCTTCCAGTGCGCGGGCCGCAGATCCTGCGCCTCGTCCACGACGATGTGCCGGTAGCGGTATCGGAGCCAGCCGCCGGAGCCGGCCTGCAGGTGGATGTTGTCCAGCCCTCCGGCCTCCTCCCGCTGCTGGTCGATTGCCAGAATGCGCTGCTCGCGCTGCATCTCCAGACGCGCCGCCCGCTCGGACACCTGGTCCCAGGTCTGCCGGCCGAGGCGGTCGAGGCGCTGGGTGAAGCGCTCGGCGAGCTGCCAGATGTCGGCGCGCTCGGAGCGGGTGAGGGTGCGCCCGCGACCCGCCCTGCGGGCACGGAAGTACTCCGTACGGGAGGTGACGGCCTGCCCCAGGATCACTTGCGACCACTCGTCCTGCAGGAACTCGGCGTCCCAGCCCGACTCGTCGAGCTCTTCGAGCAGCGACCGCCACTCGCGCACGGCCTGGTTGTCGTCGATGGTCTGCTTACGGCTGCCGGGCTCGGCTTCGCGCACGATCCGCAGGGCCAGCTGGTCGACATGGCTGATCTCCACGGCGGGAGTCACCGGAAGGCCAGTCCGCGCTGTCCCGCCCCTCCGCCTCCTCCTGCGGCGCCGCGCCGAGCGCCGCCTTCCTGGCTGCCGTCCGCTCGTCCTCGTACCACCGGAACTCCGGCGCCGCACCGACCCCGCGCAGCACCCGACTCACGGGCCGTACCCACAGGTGCGCCTCGATGTGCAGCAGTGGCCGGGGCCGCCGCTCGTCCGACGCCGGATCCCGCGCCGCGGACAGCAGCGCCACGAACCGGGACAACGCCTCCAGCGCCAGCCGTGGATTCTCCCGGGCCGTACGCGCCCACGCGTACCCGAAGCGGGCCATGCGGTCGCGCAGTCCCCACTCGTCCAGAGGCTCACCGTCCAGCAGGGCAAGCACGGCATGTGTGAAGTCGTGTTGCTTGAGCATGCGCCCGAGTTGGAAGGGATCGAGTTCGCGCCTCTCCAACAGCAGATACGCCAACCCGTCCAGGTCGAGACGGTCCGGCCGGGACTCGACCCCCGGCCCGCCGGACGCCTCGATGACTTCCTTCGGGGTGGGCGGATCGGGCAGGTCGTAATTCACCTCGCCGATGAACTGATCGGCGTCCTGCCGCTCCTCACCGATGATCGAATCCGCCCCGAACGGCACCCCGAAGACCTGCTCGGCAACCTCCAGAATGCCGCCCAGCCCCCCCACTTCCCTCACCCAGCGTCGCCGACGTCGCCACCGGGCAGATGTCGCCGAGAGGCCGCCCCGCCCGCGAGGCACCGACCGTCGCCCCGAGCCGGCGCAGCAGCATCGCCACATCCGTGCCTTGCGCCCCGTCGTACGTATGGAACTCGTCCAGCACCACGTACGTGAGATCCGCGCCCTCCCACAACGGCCGGTCCTCGGCCCGCTGCAGCAGCAGATCCAGCATCTTGTAGTTGGTGATCAGCACATCCGGCGGCGTCCTGCGCATCTCCTCGCGCCGCGTCATCACCCGCCGGAAGTCGGTGTCGGGCCGATCCCCGATGTAGAGGCCCGCCGACACCTGCGTCAGCTCCGGCTGCGCCAGATACTCACCGATACGCCCGGCCTGGTCCGTCGCCAGAGCGTTCATCGGGTACAGCAGCACGGCCTTCACGCCCTGCCGCCCCAGCGCCTTCTGCCGGCGGCAGTGATCGAGCACGGGCACCAGGAACGACTCGGTCTTGCCCGACCCCGTCCCTGTCGTCACCAGCGTCGGCTCGGCCGCCCCGCGCAGCGTGCTCAGCCGCTCCCACGCCTTCGCCTGGTGCCGGTACGGCGGAAACCCGGGCTCCCACTCCAGGGCCGACTGCCACCCGTCGTCCGCCGTGTGAAACGGCGTACGGATCCGGAGGAACGGCCCCCGGAAGATCCCCGACTCCGGGTCCTCGAGGAACCGCTCCAGTGCCAGCCTGGTGTCCTCGTCGGCCAGCGCATACGTCGTCGTGAGGTACTGGGTCAGACTGCCGCGCACCTGCGCGGCGGCCAGAGTGGGCTTCACGACGGCGCCTTTCGTGTACATGTCCCAGCAAGGGCGGCGTCGGCAAAGCCGACGATCACGGACAACCGTATCCCTGGTCACTGGCAGTTGGTTCAGCAGTGATGGAATCCCACCGATCCAGGAGTGTATTGATGCGTGTGCTGGACGCCCCTACGATGCATTGCCCCCTCAACCGACAGCCTCGGCGCACCCTTGAGATCAGGACCTCTCAGTGGGGTTTGCGCGCTCCCAGGCCTCGCGGATGTCGGCTGGGAGGCGGCCTCGGGGAGGGACCTCGTATCCGTTGGCGCGCGCCCAGTTCCGGATGACTTCGGTATTGCGGGGAGGACTTACCGGGGCCGGTGCGGTCGGCCAGTTGGTCGGTTCGTAGGGAACGAAGCCGATCTTCTGGTCCAGGAGGCCCCCCGGGAACTGGGGGACTGCGGTTGCACCTGTGAGGACGGAGATGAGGAAGTCGGTCAGCGAGCCGTCGAAGGTGAACCAGCGGGGTCCGCGGGCTTCGTTGACGGCGATGCGCCACCTTTCGGGAGCATCCTGAGGGTCGGTGATCCAGAAGAGGTACTCGCCGTTGTCTGTGGCGCCCATGGTGAACAGGAGCCGTGGGTCGTACGGGACGGGGTGCGTGCCGCGTTCGTAGTCACGCTGCAGCTGTGCGCGGATCCTGCCGGGCATGGGCCCCGTGAGGTTGATGAACTCGGTGTCGCCGTGGGGATGGTAGACGTGGAGATAGTCGAGGAAGACCCCGGGTCCGTAGACGGTGGCGAGTTGTTTGTAGTCCTCGGGCAGCCGCATGTCGAGCTCGGCCTCGACCGTGTCCCAGTCGACAGGGCGCGGTGGCTCCGGAGGGGGCGGGCAGAGCAGGGTCAGCGCTGAGATGGTGCTCATGGGGTTCCTCGGCCGCGTCGCAGTTGTTGATTGGCGTGTTCTGGATTTTTCAGTTCGTCGCGGAGCTGGAAGCTTCCGTCTCCGTCAGCCTCCATGGTGATCCATTTGGGTACGGAGTCCTTCTTGTCATCGGTGTACTCGAGATAGACGCTGTACTGGACAATCTCCCCGGGAATGCCCTGCCGGGCGTCTCCCTTGACTGCGTTATAGATCGATTGTTCCAAATCCCTCATGACTGGGGTGTTTGTGGGGTTCTGTGTAATTGTGAAGAGGTTGTCCAGGGTGTCGCCGGATCCGCCCAGCATATTTGCCAGCATGTGACCGCGGCCTTGGTTGTACCTGGTGCCGTGTATGAAACCGGACGGTTTTATCGATTGCCGTGCGTCGGTGCCCTGGTCGAGCATGTCGCGGGTGATAGTCGCGTGCATCTCGTACGGGCGCCCGTGTGCGTCCCGGGTGAAGACAACCCGTCCACCCCATGTCGGGTCCGCTTCGCAGCCCGCGAGCCCGAGCGGGTCTGTAAGTATGAAGGGGTTGGGGACGTATGCGTAGTGGTTGACCGCAGGAGCCAGACCGAGCGGATCAGTGGTGATGTAGCGACCGAGGCAAGGATCGTAGTAGCGGTTGAAGTTGTAATGGAGCCCGGTCTCGGCATCGAAGTACTGACCCGGGTAGCGCAGCGGGGTGTACGCAGTGCTGCTGCGGTTCCATTGGGTGGCACCCCACGCGGTACTGCGGGCTCGCCAGGCTGTCGCACCGTCGCTGCCGACGAGTTCGCTGGGGCTGCCGGCGAGGTCGGTAACAATCGAGAAGAAGCGCCGGTCGATTTCCTGCTGGGCGGCATCGGTCTTGGATTCGCGTTGCGCCAGGGGGCGAAGCCCGACGTAGTCCCACACCAGAGTGGTGCCCCCGGAGCACTGCTCGGCCAGCTGTGCCCCGTCCCAACAGTAGGTGGTCTCCTCGACAACGTGGCCTTCTGCGTCCAAACGCTGTTTGGAGATGCGACGGCCGAGCGCATCGTAGAGGTACCGCCAGAGGAAGCCGTCGGGTGCCAGCACGTCGGTGAGGCGGTCCTCCGCATCCCACTGGAACTGCCAGGCCAGTACCTTGCCGCTCAGCGTGGTGGTCTCACGGCGCGTTATGCGGCCCTGCCCGTCGTAGGTGTATCGGGATCGGCCTGCTCGGGTGATCCGGCTGCCCTGGAAGTCCCGTGACCCGGCGTCGTCTTGGCCGGGTGCGCCGACGGGCAGAGAGCTTTGGGTCTGGTCGCCTACGGTGTTGTAGGCGTATCGCTCGGTCCATCCACGAGCCTGCACTGCTGTGACCCGGCTCGCCGAGTCCACGGTGTAGGTTCGGCGGCCGGCTGCGCTGTCGGCAATTGCGGCAGGGGAGCCGTCCGGACGGTAGGTGAAGGTCCGCTCCAGGACCTCGGCCTGCGGGCTGCGCATGGTCTGTTGGATCAGGCGGCCGACCGGGTTCCAGCTATGACTGAAGGTAAGCGTGTCGTCGATAGTGCGTGTCGTTTCGCGGCCCAGCGCGTCTCTCTCGAACCGGAACCTGTGCTCCCCCAGGTCGCACTCAACGAGTCCGCCCCAAGCGTAGCCAAGCCGGCTGTCCGCGCCCGATGGCGTGCGCCGGTAGATGCGGCGCCCCAGAGCGTCGTAGTCGAAAGTCAGAGCGCGCCCGTTGACGGTCTCGGTAACGACTCTTCCTGCCGCATCCCGTTTCAGCGAGATCCGTGCGTGTGCGTTCGAGATATCCGACACGTGACCGGTGTCGGAATGTGTGAAGCTGGAAGCGGACCCGTCGTCATGTATGAGCCTGGTGACTCGTCCGAGGACATCGCGTTCGAAGGTCAGGCGCTGGCCGCAGGCGTTGGTACGTCGTACGAGGCGGCCGAGTGCGTCGTGCTCGTAGGAGAGGGTGCGGCCGTCGAAATCTGTCTCTTCCACGAGCCGGCCGGCTGCGTCATAGGTGTAATCCCACTCCAGGCCCTGTGGATTGGTGACCTTGGTCAGACGTAGTTCGGTGTCATGCGTGTACGTACAGGTGCTTCCGTCAGGGGCACGGGTCAGGGCGGCTCGGTCGAAGTGGGTGACGGCCTGAACCCGGGTGTTGCCCATCCGGTCGGTATGCGTGAGCAGGTTGCCCTCGCCGTCCCAGGTCCACTCCTCCCGGGTGCCATCGGGTAGCTCACGCCAGGACATCTTGCCTTCGACGGTCCAATCCTGGCGCAGTGTGCCGCTCATGGGGTCTGTGACGGCGGTGACACGGCCGAAGGCGTCCCGGGCACAGGTCGTGGTCGACCTGTCGGGTTCAGTGATGGTGAGGGGCAGACCGGCGCGGTTCGGGGCGATCCGCGTTACGTCGCCGACGGCGTCGCGTGCAGCGGTCAGGCCGCCACGGTCGTTGTATTCGTATGCCGTCCGGGCTCCGGTCGGATCGATGTCGGCTACGAGGTTGCCACTGCCGTCGTAGGCGTAGCGTCGCCGCACACCCCCACGCTCGGTCACCTCGACGGGCAGGTGCAGCTCGTTGTACACGGCGGTGGTGCGTGCGCCGTCAGGGGCGACCAGAGCGACCAGGTCGCCTCCGGCGTCGCGATTGAAACGAGTGACGTGGCCCAGGGCATCAGTCTGGGCCAGAAGCTGGTCGAAGGCGTCGAACTCGTAGTGCGTCATGCCGCCCAGGGGGTCCGACTCGGCGACGACTTGATGCGACTCGTTTATGTAGAAGGCGGATGTGGCGCCGGTGGAGTCGGTGTACCGGGTGATCCGGTGTCCGGTTTCGTGGTGCACATCACCGTAGGAAAACGTCGAGGACAGGAAGCCGTTCGGGCCGACCGTCCGCACCACGCGGCCTTCGCCGTCGTACACGTACCGAAAGGTGGAGTCGTTGCGGTCCGTCCACGAGGTGATGCGGGCCTGCGGATCGTAGGTCAGTCGCAGTGGCGCCGCGCTGGAGTTGTTGATCTCCTGGAGATTGCCGATCTCATCGAATCCGTACGTGCGCACCTTGACCGGTCCATCTGCGGTTCTGAGGTGTAGCGCGCTGATTCGGGAGGCCTCAGTGGTGACCTGGACGATGTAGCCGCCGTCATGGCTGACGGCGGTGGGAGAGCCGTCAGGTCGCCGGGTGAAAGTGATGCGGTTGCTGTTGCGGTCCTCGATTGTGGTCAGCCAATAGGCGGTGGAGAGATGGTAGGGACTTCCGGTGAACGACCGGGTCAGCCCGGACCACACGTCGGTGACGGTATACGTCGTCCTGTCCTCGTACTGGCCTCCATGGGCGAGGGCGAGTTGCTGGCCTTCCAGGGGCAGGACCGGCTCACCACCTGGCTGCGGGAGGGCCGGGTAGACGAGAAGCGACCCGTCCTCGCGAGCCCATATCGCACCGCCACCGGTCGGATCGTGTTCGATGCGTTCGTCGAACGTGGAAGCCCACGTGAGGCCGAACCACTGGCCGTACCGGTATGACGAAAGGTGGGTACGAGTAAGCAGGAGGGGCAGCGTGCCGGGAAGCGAGAGGTCCGTGTGCTGCAGGGTCATCTCCCCCGTGACCACATCGACCGGATCGTTCCTGCATGTCTTCTTCTCGAGCGGAATGCTGTGGCGCCGGAGGTCGACCTTGGCGTTGTGCAAGGAGTCGGGCCTGGTCCGCACGCCGCTTTCACCGTTACCGCGGTCCGATGGACCGCGCCGGCCCTCTTCGCCTGCCCTGCCGTCGTCCTTGTGTTTGTTGCCGAAGCTGGCACGTATGACGTCTTCAATGTTCTTGTGGTCTATGGATATCTGCTTGACCGACTTGGGCAAGGTCGTGCCGACGTGGTCGCCCATCGTCTTGACGGCCTTCTCGAGCGCTTCCATCGCCTTGTCTGCGACCGGGTCGAGAACTTCGGCGATGCTGTCGCGCCCTCGTGCGCGCCCGTGCGCGGTCTTGGCCTTGGTGAGCTTTCCGGCGGTCTTGCCATGGATGTCCACGCTGACACCGTTCAGCCGGGTCGAGGCGGTGTCGTGCTCGTCGTGCTCGATATGAAACTTGACTTCAGGCCTGGCGGCCCCCCCCGTGCCCACCGTTCGCGGAGGCCAGGTGCATAGCGTCCTTGGCCCCTCGGACACCGTCGTCGAAACCGTCCTTGCCCGCTTCCTTGGCCTGTCCGAAATCAACCCCGTCCTGCAGTCCCATGGCGCTGGCGCCGATCTGCACAACGAGGTCGGCGGCAAGGTTCTCGAGAGCAGCGACAGCGGGTTCGGTCATCGCGGAGACGATGTAGGCGACCGCCTCTTCCCCGGCCTCCTTGATCAGCCGCTTGACGACCTCCTGCGTTGCTCGCATGGCTGCGGCGCCGAACAGCATGGACAGACCGCCGGTCACGGGTATGAGGGACAGCGATATCCCTGCCTCCCCGGCCAGATAGCCGAGTTGCACAAGAGCTGCGGCCTTCATCCCCTCGATCACGGTGGCAGCCGTATCCAGCGCGCCCGCGATGGTACGTGCCGCAGAGGCGATGTCCTTGAGGTGCTTGTCCTTGACCTTGCCCCAGTGGCGGTTGAGAGCGTCAAGGGCGAGGCTTTGCCCGGAGGACAGGAGACGTTGCACGTGATTGTTGGCGAGCTTCCCGTCGTCCTCCAGGTCGTCGGCGAACTCCCGCAACGCGTCCGCCATGTCCCTGTAGGCGTCCTCATCGACGTTCGGCCACGAGACACCGATCAGATCCAACAAGGTGTCTGCCCAGTCAGGAACCGTGACCGTCATGATCTCCCCTATGAAGTTGATCAGATCGATCTGACAGTATTGCAAGTTGCTCGCTGGCCGCAGACCAGCCCAACCGCCAGGCCGCCGCCGGCCCAGGCCCGTACGCGAAGCGTCGAACCCTGACCGGACGTTGCGGCTGCCGTAAAGGCGGCTTCGGCTTCAGCTCCCGGCTGCGCGCGGCTTGCTGCGACGTCCGCTGGGTGAGGTTGCCGGGCAAACCTTCAGCAGGTAATCGGAGCGTGATCGCTTCGGGCTGCTGATGACGGCTTGTGAGCGGGGTCGGGTGGTGATGTGGTTGGATCTTGCCGTGTCCGATCTCGAGTCGCTGTCCCGGGAAGAGCTGATTGTGCTCGCCCGGCTTCAGGACGCTCAGATCACGGCGATGGCCACGCAACTGGCCGCGCTGATGGAGAAGTTCGAGCAGCAGGCGGCGGAGTCGGCCCGGCTGCAGCACCTGCTGTCGCGCAACAGCGGAAACTCCTCGATGCCGTCCTCGAATCCCGGGCGGTGAGACGGGCCAGGGTGCGCCTGGCGGACGTGGAAGTCCCGTCCCGGGACGTGGCCGTGCTGTACGGCGTTGGCGCAGAGTTCGCCGGTGATGAGCGAGAACGTGTCGTGGACGGGGGAACGGTAGGGGTGGCCTCAGGCGTCCAGCCGTTCGCCGACCAGGAGTCGGGCGAGGCGGGCGCCGGCGTGGGGTGGAGGTGAAGAGCATGATGAACTCGCGGTCGGGGTACGCCACTTTGTCTGCGTGCGAGGTGTTGGGGGTGGTCACGGGAGGGAGGTTGCCGGGGTTGTGCCCCGTTCACCAGCAGCAACGCTTGTACGGGGGCAGGCTGTACAGGCCGCTGCGGCCCGTGTATGCCGGTGACAGCGGCCGGGGCGGCGGACAGGGGAGGGCGGGTACCCGTTCGAGGGAGCGTCGCGGATTTGGGTGGCGAGTTTGGTTGCTGTGCGTAGCGTGGTGATGGGCAGGGCGTGAGTGGTGTACGTGGCGGGGTGAGCGATGGGCGAGTCGGAGCGGGACGACGGGACTGTGGGTTTCCTGCGGTGTTTTGGGATGCAGTTGAGGCTGCTGCGGGAACGGGAGGGACTCACGCGGGCCGAGTTGGGGTCGCGGCTCGGGTACGGGGAGGACCAGATCGCCTCGGTGGAGCTGGGGCGGCGGATTCCGAAGCCGGAGATGATCGACCGGGCGGATGAGGTGCTGGGGGCGGGTGGGCTGCTTGTTGCGATGAAGGGGGAGGTGGCTCGGGCGCGGTATCCGTCGTTCTTCCAGCATGCGGCCAAGCTGGAAGCGGAGGCGGTCGAGCTACACGTCTACGACACCCTGGCGGTCAACGGCCTTCTGTAGACCGAAGAGTACGCGCGAGCGGTGTTCAGGCAGTGGCGACCCTTTCTCGATGAAGAAGTCGTCGACCAGAGATGCGCATCGCGCATGGCGCGGCAAGAGATCTTCAACCGCCGCCCGGTCCCGAATCTGAGCTTCGTCGTCGAGGAGGCCGTACTGCACAAGCGAATCGGCGGAGACCAGGTCTGGAGGGGGCAGTTGGAGCAGACCCTACTGATCGGACAACGGCGGAATGTAGAGATCCAGGTGATGCCGCTGAATCGTGGTGAACATGCGGGGCTCGCAGGACCCTTCACCTTGATTGAAACTAGGGATGGGCGGAGTGTTGCCTATGCGGAGGTGCAGAGTGACGGTCGTCTGCACACCGAGCGGAGCAGAGTCCTGTCGTTACCGCGTAACTGCTGGGGCACCTTCCAGCGCGGCCGGATACGGGGAAACGCAGCAGGGAAGAGGAGTAGCCACGCCTCGGACTCCCAGGCCGCCAGGGCGAGTGCCGAATCGCAGGGGCTCTGGCGGGCGAGCTCGTCGGAGAGAGCCTTGCGTACGGTGGTGTAGCGGGTGTCCGTGAAGCCGTCCAGATCTTCATGAACCACCAGGCCGACCAGTGGGCCGCGCTGCTGGAGCGCCTTTCCCTTGGCCTTGCCGATGAGCGTGCTCACGGCCGTGGCGAGGTCATGGCCGGTCTTCTTCTTGAGCCGCACCGGGTCGTTGATGCGTACGAGCTTGGCGGTGCCCAGGCTCGGATGGTGCTGGCGGATGATCGGCGCCAGGATGTCGCAGTCGTTGGCGTCCTCGCCTGCGAGCACGATGACGCCTCGGCCTTGTCGCGGGATGATCGGCGACTTGCGGCTCACAGTTCACCGCCAGTGAGGTCGCCCCCGAGTACGCCGGAGAACCACAACTCGCCGAGCGGCTGGTCGCCGGACTCCTCAACAATGGCGTGCACTTCGTCCGTGGTCAGCGCCGGGATGATCGAGGCGCCGTCCTCGTCGCGGTCACAGACGACGAACTCCTCCGGATGAAGTCGGTTGACGAGAGCGGGGGAGTGCGTGGCGACGAGGAACTGGCTGCGCTCGGACGCTTCGCGGAGCCGCGCCACGATCAGTTCCAGGGCCTGCGGGTGGAGTCCGTGGTCGATCTCCTCCACGCAGGTGAGGGCCGGCGGGTGCGGGTCGTACAGCATGGCGAGGAGGCCGAGCAGACGGACGGTTCCGTAGGAGGCGTCGGCGAGGGGAGTGGAGCGGCGCAGGCCGCGCTCGCGGAGGATGACGGTCACCTGGTCGGCGGAGCCGCCGACCCTCGCGAACTCGATGTCGTCGAGCTGTGGCAGAACGGTCCGGGCATCGGCTACGAGATTCTGCCAGGTGTCGTCGTTGGTACTGAGGTAGAAGAGGAACTCGGCCAGGTTGTCCGCTTCGGACGAGAGTTCCTGGAGGAAGAGCGTTTTGCGACGTAGACGGGAGGGCTGGCGGGCAGCGTCCACATCTACGTCGAACACTCTGAAGGAGGAGAGCTGGTCAGCCACCTTGGACACCTCCTCGCCGCCATCCGAACTGGCCAGCCGAGGCAGGGTGGACAGACCACTGCTCAGCCGCTGAATGCCGAGGCTCCCGCTGTCGGACTCTTTGCCGGCCCGCCTGTCGACGACCTTGGCCTCCTCGCCGGAGACAGTGATGCGCCGCCCACGCCCTTGGGTCCGCTTGAACTGGAAGCTCTCGCTGCGGGACAGGCTGTAGGCGTCCTCGCTGTTCCGCAACTTGCGGCGGCGGACGGTGAGTTCATACTCGTCGGGAGCGTTGACGCTCGCGTACGTCGTCCAGGTCGCCTTGAGACGGATCGTCATGGACGTGGGTGGTTTCGAGCCGCCCCAGAACGCGACCTCGTCGAAGCCACCACGGGCGTCCAGGGCGGGCTGGAGGTCGGTCCGGATGATGTCCGAGAGCAGGTCGAAGACCTTCAGTAGGTTGGACTTGCCGACTCCGTTCGGACCCACCAGAACGGTGAGGGGGCCGAGGGGGACGGTCACGTCACGGAGACTGCGGAAGTTCTCCACGTGGAGTTCGAGCAGACGGCCGGGCATGGTCGCGAACCTATCGGGCGAGTGGGACAGCTGTCATTCCGGGATACGGGTGGAGTCGGGGGTGGTGGGCGGTTCGGGCGGGGACCAGCGGCCTGCGGCGATCTCGGCGTCCAGGCGGGCCTGGAAGTGGGCGTGGGCGGCGCGCATTTCGGTTTCGCGGTCTGCCTTGTAGAAGGGGGCGGTGTAGCCGGCGGGGGGCGGGGTGGTGGCGGGGGAGGCCAGGTGGTCGAGGAGGGCGAGGTAGTCCTCCTTGGTCTGGCCGTGGCCGTAGGTGTTGTGGTTGCGGGCGATCTTGCGGCCGCGTGCGTCGAAGTACATCTCCGACTCGTAGTCGAAGAGAACGGGGTAGCGGGACTTGTAGATGGCGACGAGTTGGTCAGCGGTGATGCCGAGCCAGACGGATACGAGGGCGTCCAGCTCTACGAGGGCGGCGCGGCGCTCGAGTTCGGTGCGGAGGGGGGTGTCGTATTGCCATGTGGGTGTGAGAGAGGAGGCCAGGGGGGCCAGGTTGGGCCAGGCCGGGTTCGCCCAGTCTTCGTAACCGGGCCACGTGGGGTGGTACAGCTCTTCCCAGAGGGGGGCATAGGCATCGGTCACGGCGTTGAGGCGAAGAGTTCGGAGGAGGAGAGCAGGGGTCAGAGGATGGTTGGTGGTGGGGGCCGGCATGGCATGGGCTTCCGTGACACTCATGTGCCCACGACCTGTGATGCGCAGAAGGTAATCACTGGGAAGTGCCGCCCAAAGACCAGAAATGATGGCAGTAGCCAGGTTTGTCGATGCGTGCATGCTGCGCACTGCATTCACGTGACTCGGGCCCGGCGGAATGATCGACGCGAATAGGGATCGCTCATTCGTCGCTGGGATCATGTCTCGCCAAGCAAGACGAAAATATTCTGTGCTTCGACGGCCATCCCATGTGTCCACTGAGTCGTAAAAGGCCTTCGTGTCCTCGCCTCGAACATAGTTCGCGCGAGGTGCGGCATCCCGTGGCAGCGATGTCAGATCGTATGTGCTGTAATCGCTGTTGTTGCGGCAGGGAATGTTTGGCTTTTTAGCGAACGGTGTTGCAATGCCGAAGAGTGGACCTTGGAGGACGGGTGTATGCCAATCAGTTACATCCTGGGTTTCCCATCGAATCAGGTTCGATTTTCTGGCCTTGTCTTCGAACAAGCCGATTGAAATGTGAGGTTTCAATTCTTTGACTCGGTGATTTTGATTGGCTAGTGCTGAGATTGCCCCCTGTTCGTGCGTAGTGACGGGGTAGAGGAGGGTGGCTTGAATGGGGTGTGTTTCGCTCTCGCCGGCCAGTCGATTCCATTCGGACAGGCGGTTGAGGTCGATGTCAATGACTCGGCTGCGATGGGGCCGAATGTCCCAAGTTCCAAGGTGTTTGATTCCTGGAACCTTCCCGGAATCGTCCTTGGTCATGGAATCCAGAAGCGTCGTGGGCGAGAAAATCCAGCTCACGTGCTTAAAGTTTGGAATCTGCTGGAGGTGCCCGTAGATGTGGATGCCGAAGTGGACGCGGTGATCGATTTCTGTGAATAGGCGGAACTCGTTCACCAGGTGGGCGTGTAGGCGTAGGTGTCGATATGTTTCGGCTCGGAGGTTCCCCTCCTTGATTCCACTGAAGTGGCTTTCTGGATGAATTAGCCCGATGGTTCCGTGGGGTTTGAGGTTTTTCCAGGATTGGCACATGAAGGCGCGATAGAGATCTGGTTTCGTGCCGTACAGCGCCGGATAGGTTGAAAGTGATGAGAGGATTTTGGCCGTGGATTCGGTGGTCGCGAGCTCCTCCAGGAAGAATTGTGAGGCTTTGGAGTCATTAAGCACCGTGGAGCGGCGCTCGCTCAATTCTCCGTTTTGTTGTTTTTCGGCCAGTGCAAACCAGGGGTCGATCTCGGCGAGTACCAGGTCTTCGACCCATTTCGGTTGAACCCAAGGCGGATTCCCCACCTGTAAGTCGTACCCGCCCCGCGCAAACACCTGCGCGTACTCCAGCTCCCAGTGGAAGAACCCCTGCCGCGCCGCAACATCCCCCGCCACGGCGACCCACGGGAACCGGTTCTCCAGCCAGTGCGCCCGGTCCATCCCCATCGGCTCGGGCAGCGCGTCCTCGTACGGCTCCAGCTCGTCCAGCGTCGCGAACGACGCCACCAGCGAGTCGGACGGAACCTCCTGCGTGCCCAGCAAGGACTCCGCGAAGTCCAGCCAGTCCTCCAGAGCCGCCAACGGGATGACCGCCCGGCGCTGTTCCCGGATCTGCTCCTTGCGGCGGCCCGTGCTGCGTCGCCGCTCCACCGATTCCCGGGTCAACTCCCGCGCATCCGTCGTCTCGCCGAACAGGTCATCCGTCTCCCAGGACATGAGCACGCCCGACTCGTGGTCCGCCGTCACACCCGCGACCTCGGCCGCCCGCGCGTACTGCTCACCCGACCCGTCCAGCAGCGCAGCCTCCTGCACCGGCCAGAACCACAGCGCGCACCACGTATCCATCAGCGTCTTCAGCCGCCAGTACGGGGTGTCCACCGCCTCGAGGTCATCCAGCACCTTTTCCCTTTGCACCGCGACCTCGGGCGACCGTAGCCAACCCTCCTCCGCACCCCACACATCGATCCGGCGCGAGATGTCCCGCTCCGAGATCTCCAGGCGGCGTACCACCAGCCCCCACAGGTACTCCGCCCGCCGGGCCAGCCCCTGCAGCCGGGCCGTCTGCTTGGCGCTCGGGGACTTCGTGATCGCCTTCCGCCAAGCGCCCAGCGCCTTTGCTGCCTCCGGGGCCAGCGCCTTGGCCTCCTTCTCCGCCGCGACCGCGCCCCACTCCTTCGCCGGCAGCAGGAAGTGGTGCACCGCCCCCTTCGGGAGCTCCGCACCGTCCACCGCGTCCGCCAGCGGGAAGCGCTCCGGTGTCGTTCCGAGCCAGCCGCCCTTCTTCAGGCGCTCGGGGCCGTACACCTCACGGCGCCCGCCGATCAGCGAGTTGCCGTGCCGCAGGTGCAGGCCGAACCAGGGTGCTTCCATCCCGGGATGCATCGTGTTCAGCCACAGCGACACCTCGGCCAGCTCCACTGCCGTCTCGTTGAGGTCGACGCCGTAGGAGTTGTGCAGGGCGATGTACGCCTTCGCCTTCTGGAGCTCCTGCGCGTACTTCTCCGTATCGATCGCGACGCCCAACTCGTCCTGCCGGCGCCGCAGATACTCCGCCGCCACCTGGTTGATGGCCTCGTTGAGGAACGCGCCCGAGCCGAGCGCCGGCTCGCAGATCTTCCAGTCGAGCATCTCGCGGGCCGGGGTGACCGTGTCGTCCTGGTCCAGGCGGTGCTGGAGTGCCAGCTGGACGGTGACCTTGGTCAGGGATTCCGGGGTGTAGTACGAGGCCGAGGTCTGGCGGTCGCGGCCCGACAGGCGGTACACGAAGGAGCCCGGCGCATGCCGTACTCGCCGCTCCTCGCCCGTGTACTCGTCGCGCTCCCGTACGTATACCGCGTCCGCGTACTCGTCGGCGCGCGAGGACGGGACCAGCCAGGAACCGTCCTTCGGGTCGCCGTTCTTCGCGACCTCGTACAGTTCCTCGCCCGCGACGAAGCCGGTGTACGACATGAGGCCCTCGTAGACCGCGCCCAGCTGGTTGATGCCGAGCTGGGCGTACGAGATGAACCCGCCGCGCTCCTTGCGCTTTCCGCGCGTGAGCATCAGCAGGCGCAGCACGCGGTACAGGGTCGCGTTGCGCAGGCGGGTGTCCAGGAAGCGTTCCGTGTGGGCTTCGTCCGTGTCGTGGCGGGGGTCGCGGACGGCGCGTTCGCCGATGAGCTTGATGGAGTCCTGCTCGAACAGCTTGGAGTGCAGCGGCTCGAAGCGCAGGCCGATGTCCTCGGACGCCTTCTCCGCAGCCGTAGGCGACCCGTGTGTGCGGCGGGGGCGGTAGCCCTCCTGGACCTTGCGGAAGAGCAGGTCAAGGGACTCGTACAGGTAGAAGCCGCGGCGGGACTTCTCGTCCACCAGGTCCTGTTCCGCGACCAGGTCGCCGAGGCGGCCCAGGCCGTACCCCTGCTGATACTCGGGGTAGTCGGAGGGCAGGATGCCGAGCTCGGGGCGGGCCTCCGCGTACAGGAGGAACAGGATGCGGTAGAGGAAGCGCAGCGACTCGCGGGTCAACTGGCTGCCCAGCTCGGGGAGTTCCTTGACGTCCTCGGGGCGAACTCCCTGTTCGCGCAGGCGCTCCAGGACCTCGTTGGCGATCAGCTCGACGCTGATGCGCAGGCCGTCGCGGAGTTCGCTGGAGACGCCCACCGCATGCTTCGTCGACTTGTCGACCAGTACGGCGAGCGGGTTCTCGCCGCCCTCCTCCGGCGTACGGAGCGAGTCGGCGCCGAACAGGGCGGCTACGGTGTCGAGTTCGCCGCCGGTCTTGGTTTCGTTGCGTTCGAGGGCGGCGTCCAGGGACACCGCGAGATACCGTCCCTCGCCCCAGGCCGCACGGTCCGCGAGGACCACGACGCCGCCGACCAGCAGCAGCACATAGCGCGGGGCGTCCTCGCAGGCGAAGAGGAATGAGGCGAGCTTGGAGCCCGTCGTCACCTGGTGCCGGCCATCGAGCACCAACTGGTCCAGCAGGCGGCCAGGGCCGTTCGGGTCCAGGGCGGCGTCGGGCTCGGCGGACCACCCGCAGTCCAGCGCGATCAGGCCCTTCTCGGAGTGGGCGACCCGCACCTCGTAGGACTGCTCCGCACGCTCGACGGTCACCGTGCCCGGCTTGGCGTCGAAGCCGAGGGCGCGCAGGACGTCCGCGTTGAGGGAACGGACGCGCTCGCGCCACTCCGGAGAGGCGTACGTGACGGCGTCGTCGTCACCCGTCACCACCGCGGCCTCCGTGGCGTTGCGTTCCTCCCCGAGGGCGAAGTAGGACCGGGCCCGGAAGTACGGGCGGCGCAGGGCGCGGAGCCCCGCGCGGGGCGTGACGGGCAGGGCCTCGGGGCCGGGCACCGCCTCGGCGGCGGTCTTGAGCGTCTCCGCCGCCTCGTCCTCGCGCCGCTTCCACTCCGCGAGCAGTCCGGCCTTGAGGTCCTTGGGCAGGACCTCGGCCAGATAGTGCGCGGAGAAGTAGTCACCACGGTTGACCAGGGAGTCGTACGTCATGAGTCAGAACCTTCGCGGGAGCGGGAAGCAGACGAGAGAGGGAAGCGCGCAGCAACGGCGCAGGCTGCAGAGGCGGCGGTTGCGCAGAGCGGCACGGCGGGCGTCACGCCGCCGCCGGGGCCAGGACGGCCAGTACCCGCAGCATCGGCCGACCGGTGGTGAGCAGCGAGTCGGCCAGCGAGGCCAGCCGCTCCTTGGCGTGGTCGCCCGCGAGTGACGCGCCGCCCTCCGCGAGGGTCGGCTGCTCCCAGTCGCCCAGGCGCAGCTTGTACTCCTCGATGGGGCCGCGCAGCGGCTCGTCCCAGGCCTCGCGGTGCTCCTCCAGGAACAGTTCCGCGGCCGACAGGATGTCCGGGACCGCCTCGCCGAGGCGCGCGGTGTCGTGCGCCCGCATCGGATTGGCCATCGACGGGCCTACCCCGGCGCGACGCAGCACGGCGACCATGTCGTCGTCGACCGCGCCGTCGCTGGTGACGGCCATCCACTTGACGACGGTCGGACGGCCGAGCGCGTTGGAGTAGATCCCCTGGACCAGGTACGTCGCCCGGTCCACGCCGGCCGTGATGACCGGCGCCTCCTGGCGGTTGAGGCGTACGAGGACCTTGTCGGTCAGCCACTCCACCACCGGGTGCAGCTCGGTGAGCAGCGAGATCTCCGGCCAGCTGGACGTCGACGACTCCCGGGCCCGCTGGAGGGAGTGCTCGGCCAGGCGGCGGTTGAGCGTGACCAGGAGGCGTTCGCGGAGGCGCTGCTCGCTTACGTAATCCAGCGGGAGCGCCTTCATGCGGTGGATCAGGTCGGCGGGTGGCCGGAACGAGATCAGGCCCGACTCCGGATCCATGGACAGATCCAGGCGGTCCTGAGCGTCGGGGAACACCTCGCGCAGCGCCTCGTCGAAGAATTCGCGGGTGGAGGTGAACAGCCGGGGCACGTGCGCCTGCGACACGCTCCCGTCGCCGGGTCCGCCGTCCGGCTCCGTGGACGCCTCGTCGCCCACCGAGCCGAAGAAGTCCGCCAGGAAGTCGTCCATGCCCGCGTCGTCGTCGGCGGAGGAGGCGTTGTGGGCTTCCAGGGACTCGTCGACCGTGCGGCCATGCAGCAGGTCCTGAATGAGTGACCTCTCCTCGGCCTCCGCGCGGTAGAGACCGGACACCGCCTCCGCCGTGCCCAACGCCCGGTGCGCCTCGTCCTCCCGCTCCAGCAGGCGCTCGGCGACGAGCGTGTCGTCCTTCGCCCCTTCGACCTCACTGGTGAGGATCAGCGCGCGGAACCGAGGCTGGTGCGCCTGCCCGTAGCGGTCGATACGGCCGTTGCGCTGTTCGATGCGGATCAGCGACCAGGGCACGTCGTAATGGATCAGCTGATGGCACTGGCGGTGCAGGTTGACGCCCTCGGAGGCCACGTCACCGGTGAACAGCATCCGGACGGGGGTGTCGGCGAGGCCGAAGTCCTCCACGCACTGTATCTGCTGTTCGTCGGAGAGCCCGCCGTGCATCACGCGGGCGGCCGCGTCGGCCGCCTTGCCCGCCCGGAAACCGAGCGCGGCCGGCACCACCGAGCGCAGCCACTCCAGGGTCTGTACGCGCTCGGAGAAGACGACGACTCGGGTGTCCGACTTCGGGCCGACGCCGATTTCCCTCAACTGCTCGACGAGCGCGGCGAACTTCGCGGAGTCGGCCTCCGTCATACCGGCCGTCAGCTCGCGCAGCCGGTGCAGGGCCGACAGCTCGGCCGCTGTGCCCTGGACGTCGTCCTTCTTCTCCAGCGTCTTGATGCGTGCCGCGACGGTCGCCTTCAGGGCCGCGTGCGAGGAGAGGAAGGACTTGAGGAGTGTGTACGGGAAGAGGGGGACGTCGCTGACGGACGTGCGGCCGTCCGTCGGGAGCCAGACCTCGGCCAGCTCCCCGAAGATCTTCTCCTCGGCCGGGGTGGCGGAGCAGCGTACGGACTGCGAAGGGCCGCGGTCCGCCCACTGGCCCTTCATCTGGTCGCGGACCTCGGGGCTGACCTTCGTGCGCCGGATGAAGAGGTGCTTGATGTCGTCCGCGCGGTAGTTCTCCGCGTCGCGGATCGCCGCCGGGTCCAGGAGGGAGATCAACTCCGCGAACGAGCGGGCGTTGCCGTTGTGCGGCGTCGCGGAGGCGAGGATCAGGGCGTCGGTGCGCGGGGCGAGGATCTGCGCCAACTGGTTGCGCAGGGAGCCCTTGTTGATGAGGTTGTGCGACTCGTCGATGACGACCGCGTCCCAGTTGATGCGCTCCAGGTGGTGCTTGTACTGGTCGGTGTTCTTGAGCGTGTCGATGGAGACGATCACGCGCTTGAAGTACGTGAACGGGTTGCGCCCGGCCGGGATTTCACGCTGGATGCGCTCGATGCCCACCGAGTCCAGTCGGATCAGCGGGATGGCGAACCGGGTCCACAGCTCGTGCTGGAACTGCTCCAGCACATGCTGCGGGGTGACGACGAGAATGCGCTCGCCCCGGCCCCGGCGGATCAACTCCGCCAGGGTCAGGCCGATTTCGAGCGTCTTGCCGAGGCCGACGACGTCCGCGATAAGGAGGCGGGGACGCAGATTGCGGCCGGAGAGCGCGAGTTCGGCGGGGCGCTGCTGGTAGGGGAGCGCGTCCAGGAGAAACTGGTCGGCGAGCGCCAGACCGCGCTCCGACTGGGGCAGAGCGGTCTTGCGGAGAACTGCCTCCAGGAAGAGGCGGGAGCGGCGGAAGTTCGGAGAGTCGTCGCGTACGAGCTTGGTGTCACGCGGGTCGATCAGCTCGACCCGGTCCAGCTCGGTGAAGAAGACCGCCTCCCGGTCGCGTACGAACTCCGAGGCGCCCACCGCCTCGATCCGGGCGCCGTCGTGCTCGGTGCGGGTGGTGGTCCGTACGAGCCACACCTCGTCGCGTACGAGGATCTGGGCGCCCGGCGGGTACTGGGCGTCCTTGTCGCTCGTCGTGACGGTGGTGCTCTGGTCGGCGGTCACCCGCTGCCTCCTGGATGGTGATGGTGGTGATGGCTGTGGTGCTGTGCTCGCGGTGGCGTGGTGCCGTCGGTCAGAACGGGGTCTTCGCGGCGTAGGCCTTCCGCAGCTGCTCGGCGGTCCTGCGGGCCTGGGCGGAGTGGCGCAGGGTGCGGGGAGCGGGCGCGTGGCGGCGAGGGGCGGGGCGCTCGGGCGCGGGCTGTGGTTCCGGCGCTGTGGGGGTGGGGACGGCGGGAGCGATGTCCTCCACCGTCGTTGCCGGTGGCTCCGGTGTGGATGGTGCGGGCTCGGCCGCGACTGTGCGGAAGTCGGCGAACGGCACCGTCGGCGGCACGGGCGGCGCGAGCTCGGCGGTGACGTCCTGCGGTGCGATGGCCGCCGTGTACGCGGTCAGCTTGCGGCGGGCCTGGGCAACCTTCATCCCCTGGGCCTCGATGACCGCACGGCACTGGCTGACCACCTCAGCGAGCGAGGGGCGGTCCGACGGGTTCTGGGCGAGCATGGCCATGAGCAGCGGGGCCAGCTCGGCGGGCAGACCGGCGAGGTCGGGGGGCGTGTTCGGGTCGGTTGTGAGGTGGAAGACCATGAAGGGCGTGGCTGCCTGGTACGGGTAGTGCTCGGTCACCGCGTACAGGAGCACCGCGCCGAGCGCGTACACGTCGACCGCACCGGTGAGCGGTTTGACACCCGCGGCCTGTTCGGGGGCCATGCATACCGGAGTGCCGACCACCTGGTTGGGTGCGGTGAGCGACACGTTCGACTCGGCGAAGACGGCAAGGCCGAAGTCGATGATCTTGGGGCCGTTGGGGCCGAGCAGGATGTTCGCGGGTTTGAGGTCGCGGTGCAGCAGCCCTTGCGTGTGCACGGCGGCCAGCGCCTCGGCGAGCGTCGCGCCGAGCGAGGCGACGAGGAGGGACTGCAGAGGGCCGTGCATCGTGACGTGCTTGCCCAGGTCGGGGCCGTCCACGTACTCGGTCGCCAGCCATGGCTGTTCCGCCTCGGGGTCCGCGCCCAGGAAGGCTGCGATGCGCGGGCCCCACACGGTCTTGAGGACCTCGATCTCCTGCGCGAACCGCTGCCGCGACTCGGAGTCCACCACGGTCGGCTTGATCACCTTCACGGCGGCCGGTTCGCCGCCCTGCGATTCGCCGAGGAAGACCTGCCCCATACCTCCGTGACCGATCCGTCCGAGCAGATCGAACCCGCCGAGTTTCGCAGGGTCCTCGGGGCTGAGGGGAGTGGTCTGCACGTCGGTCCTTGGTCCTCGGTCCTCGTTGTCGGTCGGCCCGTGTCTACGTCATGGCGGGCCTGATCAGGCGGATTGTCCGTATGTCTGCATGGATACGGTAATGGATCGGCGGGCGTGGGGAGTCCGATTCCTCACGGCGGAAAGGCCCGCAGGCTCTCCGGATCACGGCCTCGATTGTGGACTCGGTCAATCCTTCAGGTGTAGTCGACGGAGCTGCCCCGTCGTAGGTCGTGGCCGGTTGATGCGCTGCTGCGGTCGTCCGTGTACCCAGTTCACGTCACCCCCCTTGCCTGCGGTCGGCGACTATGCCCAAAGTGTGCCCCGTTGTGCAGGGCTGGGTGCAGCCTCGGACTATCACTTTCTGCGATCGAGGTGTCACGAGCGGGAGTCGGGGCGTCTTGCGTGGGGAGGCGGTGCAACCGGCAGCGGTCGGGAAGATCGTGGAGCCGGTTGCGGAGTCGCCACGAGGACTGGGGCAGGCAGAGATGCCCGACGTGGTCCGCACTCGGTACCTGACGGTGTGGTCGGAGCTTGCGGCCCATGTCGCGGGAGCAGGCGTTGTCGTTGCGTACAACGGCAGCGGGTCGGGCTTTCCGCCGGTGCGCGAGGATTGATGACAACGTGGCGGATTTGTCGGTGTTTCACGGTTACCCTGCTGTTGTGTATCAGGTGCTTGGAATCAGCGCTCCTGCGCGGCCCTTGGTGATGTCGGCCGTGCCGGAGCGTGAGGGACGACGGGGCGTCAGCAGTGTGCGGTTAGCGCCGCGCTGATCTCGCTTGCCGCCTTGCCCTGCCATCCCATTGCCTGGAGAGCCCGTCCATGCACCTCGACGAGAAGGACACCCGGAAGGTCCAGACAGCAGTCTTCGGCCGCTCCGATTCGGATATCCCGGTGTTCCTCCCGATGGATGCTGTCGAATTCGACGCGTTCATTCGACGCTACCCACAACGCGCCTTCTACTGCGGACAGCTCCTCGGCGGTTGCGGCAACAAGCTGTCTCCGAAGAAGTACAAGGACAAGAAGTGTCATTTCGCCCATGTCTCGGCGGTGCGCTGTCAGCGGGTGGCGGGAGACGAGGCCAGCGCCGACCATCTCTACATCGGGCGAGCCGTCGCTGAGTGGCTCAAGCGCCTGGGGCAGAAGAGTGTCCAGATCTCGTACAAGGCCAAGGGGCGCCAGGTCCGTGAGGTGGTCGACGTCGGCTATGCCGGGGGAGATCGTCTTGTACGCGTGCAGGTGGCGCGCGGGTCGAAAAGTCTTTGGGAGGCGGACGATTCGGCCTTGCGACTTCGCTGGAGGTCCGTCGAATGGCTCTTTGCCCCGGACAGCATGGTGGCCAACTGGCACATGGACAGACAGGGGTACGCCCTGCGCATGCAGTGCCGCACGGAGGGAGCTGTGCGTGCGGTGGAGATCGGCACCCAGTTCCCGGACAGGCCTGTCGAATGGACGAGGCTCTCGGAGTGCGTCCTCGGCCCCGACGGCGAGATCGTCACCCCCAGCCTCGTCAGGACTCCGCACGGCGTCATGCCGCGTCACGCCGTGCCCGAACCTGCACAGGCAGTCGCTCCGGATCCGCAACCCGCTGTCACTCTGCAACTTCTTCCTGGGACGGTGACGTTCACCGGAGCCGTTCCCATCGGCCCGGTGGCTCCGCAAGCCTCACGGATCCTGTACGAGGCCGAGGTGCATCCGCGCGACTCAGCAGTGACGCGCGCTCGTATATCCCTCCCTGCGGAAACGGGCACACCAGGACCAGCTCACACCTACATGCTTGATGACGCCGTTCTGACCTATGGCGGCGGCCCCTCTGCGGACGATGGTGCCAGCTGGTTGATCACTGCTGGGGGCATGAGGCGCCTGAACAACTCGGATGCCCCAGGGCGGGGCGCACCGACGACCGAGGACGTAGCGCCTCTGCCGACCGGGGGCCGTGAAAGAGGTCAAGCCGCCCCTCTCCCTGACGATGCGCACGTTGCCTACAGCAAGTCCGACGCCCTTATTGCCCCCTCAGTAACGAGAAGCGCGCCGGGACCCGCTCACCGGAGCGCGGCGGAGCAGGAGCAACGTGCCGTACGCCATGCGCTGATGGACCAGGCACGTGAAGCCCTGGCGGCAGAGGACATCGATACCGCGGAGCAGGTCGCACGTCTTCTTGGTCAAGTGGCTGGGACGACCGAGTCGACCGCCCTGCTCGAAGAGCTCATGGAATGGATAGTGGGGCAGAGGGCCGGAGAGCTCCATGCGTCGTGGGAACGCCTGAGTTCCCTTCTGGACCTGCTCGACAGGGAAGGCGACGACCTGCATCCCGATCAGCTGAGACGTCTTGTGAGCGAGGCCGAGAAGCTGGCGGAGCACGCGGGGAGCGAGGCCGTCGGGGAGGGTCGCCGCCGAATCGAGAAGTGGCGTGATCACCTGGTCCTGTTCAACAGGCGCCCCACCTTGCGGGAGATACGGGGTTATGCGGCAGCCGTGCTCCCCGTCCTGGAAAGACTTGCGCGTCAGGGCCGTACAACGACCTGGGCAGAGCTCGGCCGGCTACTCAATCGTCGGCTGACATCTCTCCACCCCGACGACAAGGTGGCTCTCCTGATCGAGCTGGACCGAGGAACCGCCAGAGGCAAGCCGCTCTACTCCGCGCTCGTTGCGAGCCGGCACAACCGCCCGCATGCGCTGTACCCGCAGGTGCTCCGCAACCTTGGCCGTCCTGTGCCGCCGGCTGAGGCGATGCACATGTACTGGCGCAGAGCGCTGGATCACCATCGGATCCTGTGACTTCGGTCGGTCAGCCAGGTGCGTGTCCGTGTGCAGCGGGGGATTGGCGGCCGCCGTTCCGGCCTCCCGGGTCTTGTCGCAGGCCCCGCCACCTGGTCTTGTGTACCGCGGGGACCGTGGGTGATCCGTAACGGGATCCGCGGCAGCCCTGTGCGTATCCGGCGCACAGACGCGGTCGAGGCGGGGAGAAACATGGAATCAGCGACCGGACACGATGTACGAGGCGCGCTGCCCGAAAGGCTCGGCGAGGCGATACGCGCCACCGCCGAGGACATCGCCGCAGTACTGCGCGGGGTTGCCGACACGGGCGTTTTGGTGCCCGGCTCGGAGTGGACCGTCGGGCAGGCGGCAGCGCATCTGGCGCAGGCCAACGAGCTGATGGCCGACATCGCGGCCGGGCGGAAACGCAGCTACGGCGACGGAACGCCGCAGAGTCCTGGCCGCGGCAACGAGCGCGCGCTCGCCGGCTTCGAGGAGCGGGACGCCGACCCGCTGGCCGAGATGATCGTGACGCACGCGGACGCGTACCTCACGGCGGTGGACCGGTGCACGACGGACGAGAACGTGCACACCCCGTTGGGCCCGATGAGCCGGGTGGTGCTGGGCTCGTACCTGCTGACGCACATGCTTGGCCATGGTTACGATCTCGCCCGTGCGCTGGGCCGCCCGCACATGCTCGACCGCACCCGGGTCGGGCTGTCACTGCCCTTCCTGATTACGGCGATGCCCCGGGTGGCCGACGCCACTGCCATCGCCGGGCTGACCGCCCGCTACCGATCCGCCTGTGGGGCGGCGCCCGCTTCGGCGTCACCTTCACCGACGGCGTCGTATCCGTCACCCCGCAGCCGCCCACCCGCCCGGACTGCACCATCCTCATCGAGCCGGTCACCTTCCTCCTGATGGCGCTCGGCCGCTGCAACCCATGGGGCGCCATGGCCCGCGGCCGTGTCCTCACCTGGGGCCGCAAGCCCTGGCTCGCTCCCCGCTTCCCGCAGCTGTTCGAGGCGCCCTGAGGGACGGGCGGATTTCCGGCGTCGAGCCAGGACGATCACCATTTGCCACGCCCAAGGGATATCGACCCGTCTGACGCTAACGTTGATCCGCACGGTGGCAGCGGCGGTGCCGGGGAGGGCGCATCGCGCGGATCACCGGGAACGAGGAGTGCGTGACATGCTGGATCCCGCTTCGGTGGCAGCCATTTCGGCGGTACTCGGCGCAGTTGGTTCGGGGATGGCCAACGAGGCCGGCAAGTGGGCCTGGGAGTCGACCGGCGGCGTCGTACGGAGAATCGTCGGCCGTCAGGTCCCCGCGCCCGTCGCCCCGGAGGAACGGGACGACGTGGCCCGCATGGTCTACGAGCAGATCCGTACCAACCAGCAACTCGCCGCCTCCTGGGGCGCGTTCGCTTCAAGAGTGCACGGCGGACCGAATCCGTCCCGAGCCGCGCAGTCACACCTCCCTGCCTCCGTAAGGTTCTTCACGGACCGCAAGGAAGCGATGAAGCAACTCCAGCGAGAGGCATCCCGCCGCGCGGACGGAAGGCCCCGGATCGCCCTGGTGCACGGCCCGGACGGCATGGGTTCCAGCGCGCTCGCCGTGCACTTCGGATCCCGGCCGACCCGACTCTTCCCGGACGGCCAGATCTATGCCGACCTCGGCGGCGGGGGCGCCACAAGCGCGCGCGACGTCGGAACCGTACTGCGCACACTGCTTCGCCAACTGGGTGTGCGCGACGAAGAGATGCCGACCGCTACCGACCGGCTCGGTGAGTTCTTCCGCCAATGCGTAGCGGACCGCAAACTCCTGGTCGTGCTCGATCACGCGTACTCCGCAGCGCAGGTCAGGCCGTTACTCACATCGGCGCCCGGGGTGTTCACGATCGTCGTCGCCCGGACCCCTTTCCCCGGCCTCGACGCCGTACGGGTTCCCGTCGGTCCGCTCACGGACAGGGACGCAGTGCGTCTGCTCACCGATATCACCGACAAGACCACCGTCGCCGCGGCCCGCGCCACACTGCCGGCGCTGCTCGCACGATGCGGCGGATCGCCGTATGCCCTGCGCGCCGCAGCGGACCGGCTCTCCGCCCCCACGCTTCCACCGCCTCGGACCGCGGCGGACAGCGACCCGGTACAAGGGGCGGCAGAGGACAACTACCGGATCCTGACACCGGAATCCGCCAAGCTGTACCGGCTGATGGCGCTGCGCAACTGGCCCGCCTTCGACGCCGCGACGGCCGGACGGGCCACCGGCCAGGACCCGGCGGTCACGGCGGAGCTCCTGGCGGATCTCGCCGACAGGATGCTCCTGCAACGCAACCGGAGCGGAACCGGCAACGGCCGCTACCACTACCGCCCCGGGGTCCGAGCACACGCCGAGGCGACAGCGATGCGCGAGGACGGAATCGCGGCCTGCTCCGCAGCTCTCACCCGCACACTGCTTGCCTATACGGACCTGGCGACATCGGCGGCCCATCAGGCACTCCCGGAGAGCTGGCGCGTCCCGGCACCCGCCGAGGACCGGATCGGGCAGAGGTACGAGGACCGGGGCGCCGCCCTCGACGCACTGCTCGCGGAGTCGGGCAACCTGGTCGAGGCCGTTCGCTGCGCCGAGGAGTCCGGCGACCCGGACACTGCCGTACGCCTGAGCCGTTCGCTGTGGCCGCTGCAGCTCAAGGCGGGTCACCACGAGGTGCTGCTGCCGGCGCTGCGCATCGGAGCACGTCTCGTCGACGCTCATCTCCCGGGAAGCCCCGACGCCGGAGCGCTCCACGCTCAACTCGCCCACTCACTCATGGAGTTGGGGCGTTGGGAGGAAGCGGAGGCCCAGACGCTGGCAGCCGCGCGGGCCGAGGAGTCGTCTGCCCACAAGCGAGGCCACGCCTCGGCCGTGGAGTTCCTGGGATTGCTGAGGCTGCGTCAGTGGCGGTACCAGGAGGCGTACGAGTGCTTCGACGAAGCGGGCGGCATCCTGGGCGCGATGAGCACAGATGACGAGGGAACCGCCGATCTGCCGCGTGCACAGGCCCTGTTGGAACGTCATCGCGGACGAGCCCTGCGCGGGCTCGGACAAGGCGAGGAGGCCCGCGAGAGGCTGGGTAGCGCACTGCGCCACTTCCGGGCGAGCGGCGACACGTACAACACGGCCCGGACACTCACCGATATGGCCGAGATCTGGTTGGACGAAGAGGACACCGATGCGGCACTGCCGCTGATCGACGAGGCGATCACGACGCTCGACGGCCAGCGGGCGGAGTACCACCTGTCGCATCTGCGACGCATGCGAGGACGCTGCGTCACCCCGTAAGCCTTCTTCCCGCCTCTGACATCCCCCTCATTCCGGGGATGTCAGAGGAGCAACACCTGCACGCGGTGAAGCCGACTACCTGTCCGCACGCAGAGCCCATCGGCCATCGCTTGCGCGAGCCGCTTGTCGGCCGCGGCCGGGTCGGGGCCGCCGGTGGCCAGCCAGGCGTACAGCGCAGAGGCGTACGCGGCGGGGTCCGGACCGGACACGCCTTCCGCATCGGCACCGGGGGCCGCCACCACCCGGAGCGGCTCCTCGCCACGCACCCGGACCACACACGCGGACGGCCCGGTCACATAGGCCGCAACGGAACAACCGGGATGGCGCCGGAGCACCTCGGCGGTCCAGACCGAGGGGGACCCGAAGCGCGGGTCGTCGGGTGCCCCGTCCCGGAAGATGACATCTGCCAGATTCAACTGGTCCACGTCACGGGTGTCCTCGTGCACGGCGACGTGCAGTTCCCTGTCGTGATCCGGGTCCACCATCTGCCGCGGGTCCGCCCGGCGACTGACCGCAACCTCTCCCGGCCCGAGTACCTGCGACAGTACGTGAAGGGGGACGGTGGTCGTTCCGGCCTCGTAATCGGGCAGCGGGAGAGGCTTCAGCGAAGCAGGCCGACCGGGCTCCGGCGCACCCATCATCGAGTAGAAGAGCCGACGCAACCGGACCGCGGATTCACCCGGCACGGAGGTGGTGAACTCGGCAGGCCCCGACAACGGCCGGTGACGACCGATGAGTCTCTCGATCTGTACCACCAGCGACGCGTCGGGATCGAGCCGCGGCGCTTCCCGCATGAACGCGGAGATCGGCGCATCGGGATCGAGGGCGTTGAGCGGCGCAGCCCCCAGAAGCACAGGAGTGCCGAGGGCGGCAGCGTAGTAGGTGACGGAACCGTGGTCCCCGATCACTGCATCGGCGGCCAGCAAAGCCTGCCGCCACCCCTTCAGCGGATCGATCAGCACCAGCCCGCCGCGCCGCGCGCGATCGAGCCAGGCACGAATCTGACCGGGACCGTGGCCGTGCCAGATGTTGGGGTGCAGTACGGCGGCGAACCGATACTCGTCCACAGGGAACTCGGCAGCGACCCGATCCAACAGCGCAGCCACGACATCACCGCCGCCCCCGCCATCACCGAAAAGCGACTCGGAGTTCCAGGTCGAATTCAGCAGGATCAGCTGCTGCCCAGGTCGCACTCCCAACGCACGGCGGAAGCGCTCGCGATAGGGCCGGGCGGCGAGCATCCGGTCGAAACACGGGTCCCCGGCGAGTACGGCGGTCGGCGCCGCCTCGGGACAGGCGATGCGCAACCGTTCGTACTGCTCGGGGTGGGAGAGGACGAGCGCGTCCGCCACAGGAGCGCCCCGCGACAGAAGCCACTCCGGCGCAAGCCCGAAAACGGGCGCATGCACCGCCGCCCCCGCCCCCGCCCCCGACCCGGTGTCCGGTGTCCGGTGTCCGGTGTCCGGTGTTGCCAGCCTTTTAGTGTATCCAACACCGTGCGAAAGGATGGCCAACTTCCCGGAAATTACGTCCAGTTGGCCGCCGAATCCACCTGTGTCTGGGCCGCCTGTTCCCACGGCAGGACCGGCACGCCGGTGTCGGCCAGCAACTCGGCCGTCCCGGCCGTGAACGCCGAGGAGCCCGTACAGGTCGCCAGCAGCTGGACGCGCCAATCGTCGTCGAACAGGGGCAGCACATCGAGCAGCCGGGTCGCGGCGGTCACGTTGTGAACGACGACGAGGACCCGCAGGCACTTCTCCCGGGTCGCCCACCGCGCCGCATCATCCCCCACCGGAACCCGCACCCACTCGGCCCGCCTGTACTCCATCCGCACGCCCCTCATCCGCCCGGCCCACCCGTAGGACCCATGCCGCCCACGCGACCGGCCACGACAGTCAACCAGCGCGACCGCCACGCCGGCCACGGGGGGCGGGGCAGGGCGGACAGGGGAGACGGAGCGACGCGCATACGAGGCCCCAGGGCATCTCTCACGCAGCCATCGCGACTGCGGCCTTGCTCAGCGAGTCATCGCGCGAGGTGGTCTGCTTCCGGTCGCCGAAGACGACAACCCGCAGCAGAGCGAACCGTCCGATCCCAGCCAGAGCGGACGCCGACAGATAGACCGTCTGCTCGACCAGGGCCGAGGGCTCGGACCGGAAGGCGTACAGACAGAGCAGCGCCCCTGTCGTGAACGCATAGCTCACGGCGACCGTCACCCCGGACTGAAGATGGACCCCCCAACCCTTCCGCTCGCTTTGGAAGGAGACCCGCCCGTGCAATTCGGTCGCGATCACTGTGGAAACGACGGTGACCAGCGCGTTGGCAACAGCGATCGGTATCCGGTCGCTGAGCAGTACGAGCGCCCCGCTCGACGCCAGCCCGACACCGCCACCACACACCACGAACCGCACAAAGGTCGCGACGAGCGGGTGAAGGGTGCGCGTCTGCCGGCGCGTTGGGGCGGTCACTATGAGTCCTCCGTGGGCTGCTGTGTGGAACGGTTTTTCGATTCCACCGCAGAACCTACGGAGTCGGCGTCGTCCGAGCGACCGGATAATCCCCCGACTTCAGGACTCCGTTGGGAAATCCGCAAAGCGGCGGTCTTGATCGCGGTTCAGGCGGCGAGTTCGAGGCGGGCCAGGTGAGAGGTCCTGGTTCCGCCGAGC